>NZ_JBEZEH010000014.1:4810-57110 GCF_040648775.1 Micromonospora sp. NPDC049089 | reverse complement strand
GGCGCCGGGTGGCCTGGGCGGTGCCGGCGGCGCCGTCCACGTCCACCCAGGGGTGCGCGTCGAGCGCGTCCCACGGGCGGCCGAAGGTCCCAGCGTCGTCTGGTGGGTCGCCGGCCAACGCCTCGTCGTGCCCTGCCAGCGGGTCGAGACTAGGAGGCCAACCGCTCGCGCGCGGTGCGCGTCGGCCGGGGGAGTTCGGCGCTGCCGGCCGACGTGTTGATCTCCGACCAGACGGCGTCGAGGGAGAGCCCGAGGACGTCGGCGATCGCCGCGATGGTCGGGAAGGCGGGGGTGGCTATCCGGCCGGACTCGATCTTTCGAAGGGTCTCTGGCGAGACGCCCGCGTCCAGCGCGGTGAGGAGCATCGAACGCTCTCCACGGGCCCGACGCAGGAGCGCGCCGAGGCGCTGTCCGCGTTCGAGCTCTTCGGGAGTGAGCGGCAACCTGACCATGCCCCGATTCTAGTACCGGGATAATATGGCCGGGATACTTATTGGTCGCCAGAGGAAGGCGCTGCATGATCGAGATCCTGAGCCCCACCGACGTGCTGCGAGCGAAGGACACCGGCGCGTTGGTCGCCAGCATCCTGCGGACGCTGAAGAGTCGCTGCGTGGTCGGCACCAACCTCCTGGACATCGACCGGTGGGCGCAGGCCATGATCACCGAGGCCGGGGCGCAGTCCTGCTACGTCGACTATGAGCCGTCCTTCGGGCGTGGGCCGTTCGGCCACTACATCTGCACGTCGGTGAATGACGCCGTACTGCACGGGTTGCCGTACGACTACCCACTCGCCGACGGGGACCTGCTCTCGCTCGACCTCGCCGTCTCCCACCGTGGAGTCGTCGCGGACTCGGCCATCAGCTTCATCGTGGGCGACGTGCGGCCCCCGGAGAGCGTCGCGTTGATCGACGCGACTGAGCGCGCGTTGCAGGCGGGGATCGCCGCCGCCGGCCCCGGCGTTCCCATCGGTGACATCTCCCACGCGATCGGCTCGGTTCTCACGGCGGCGGGATACTCGGTCAACACGGAGTTCGGCGGCCACGGCGTCGGATCGACGATGCACCAGGATCCGCACGTCTCCAACACCGGGCGCCCCGGTCGCGGCTACCGGCTACGCCCGGGGCTGCTGCTGGCGCTGGAGCCCTGGGTGATGGCGGACACCGCCACGCTGGTCACCGATGCCGACGGCTGGACCCTCCGTAGCGCGACGGGTTGCCGGACGGCGCACAGCGAGCACACCATCGCGATCACCGACGACGGTGCCGAGGTGCTGACCCTGCCGGCGCCCTGACCGACGGCCCGGCGGCCGACCCGCACCCACGGTGGACGATTAACTGGCCGGCCGAGGGGCAGGTCTCTGTGTGGCACCCCTGCGGGTCGCGTTCAGAATGAACCGATCGGTCATATTTTCCGTGATGACGGTCAGGGTCACCCACCAGAGTCGCGGAGGCACGATGTCAACGGTTCGAACTGGTCCGGTCATCGGACTGCTCGTGCAGATCGGCCTGCTGGCCCTGCTGGCGGAGACGGTCGGTCTGGGCGCGGCGGGCTGGTTGGCGGGGCTGGCGTACGGGGTGGTCCTGTGCGCCCTGCTGAGCCGGGGGATGTCCCGCTCGGGCGCGGGTGCGCTCAGCCCGGCCGACCGGGTGACACTGAGCCGGGCGATCCTCGTCGGCGGCGTGACGGCCCTGGCCGCCGACTCGTTCGGCCGGTCGGCGCCGGTCACCCTGATGGTCGTCCTCACCAGCGTGGCGTTGGCCCTCGACGCCGTCGACGGGTACACGGCCCGCCGTACCGGAACCACCAGCGAGCTCGGCGCGCGCTTCGACATGGAGATCGACTCGGTCCTGGTCCTGGTGCTCTGCCTGCACGTGGCCCCCGCGGTGGGTGGCTGGGTGCTCGTGATCGGCGCGATGCGCTACCTCTACGGCGCCGCGACCTGGGTGTTGGAGTGGATGCGGGGATCCGCGCCGCCGCGTTACTGGAGCAAGGTCGTCGCCGCGATCCAGGGCGTCGTGTTGACGGTGGCGATGGCCGACGTGCTGCCCGCGCCGCTGACGACAATGGTGCTGGTGGTGTCGGTGGCGCTGCTGGTCGAGTCGTTCGGGCGGGACGTGACCTGGCTCTGGACGACCCGGCACCGCCGCCGCGCCGTCACCCACGCCACCCCGGCCGCGACGGTCCACGCGGGCAGCTCGGCGAGCCACAGTGCCCCGAGCGCCGCGACGGCGCTGGGCTCGGGCCGGCCGGACGGGCTGCCCTGGTCGGACCGTCCCACGGTTGCCGTTGCCCGACGCGGGACCGCCCGCGTCTGAGCCTCCCGGATGCCGCGACCAACAAAGATCATGGAAGGATGCCCGGGTTGTCGCTCTTGACGCGCGTACGTCAGCTGCCGAGCCAGGGACGGAGGGCTATGGACGTCGAGGTCTCGGACGGCACCGCCGACGGCACGGAGTTCGAGGAGCGGCCGAAACGCTCCATCGCCGCCCGGCTGACGACCGTGCTGGCCGCGCTGCTCGTGCTGCTCGTCCTCACCGTGCCGTACGACTACGGCCGGCTCAGCCCGGCGGCGTTCGCGCGGATCCCCCTGGAGGCGCTACTGGTCGTGGCCCTCCTGCTCGCCCTGCCGTCTCGTGGCAGCCGGATGGTCGCGACGCTCGCCGGCGTGGCTCTCGGCCTGCTCGGCCTGTTGAAGCTGCTCGACCTGGGATTCACCGCGTCGCTGAGCCGGGCGTTCGACCCGGTGCTCGACTGGGCTCTCCTCGACGAGGGGTTCGCCTTCCTCAGCGAGTCGTACGGCCGGCCCGCCGCCATCGGCGCCGCGGTCACCCTGGCGGTGGTGGTCGTGGTCCTGCCGATACTCGTCACGCTGTCGATGCGGCGACTGCGGGGGGTGGTGGTCCGGCACCGCACCGGGACCACCCGGGTCGTTGCCGCGCTGGTGGTTGTCTGGGTAGCCTGCGCCGCGTTCAACGTGCGGGTAGTCGAGGGCGTACCGGTCGCCGACACGTCCGCGACCACCCTGGCCAACGGTCACGGCTTCCAGGTGCGCCTGCGCCTCGACGACCGCGAGACGTTCGGCGCCCTGATCGAGGCCGACACGTTCGGCGACACCCCGGGCGACCAGCTACTGACCGCGCTGCGCGGCAAGAACGTGGTCGTCGCCTTCGTGGAGAGCTACGGCCGGGACGCCGTCGAGGACCCGGAGTTCGCGCCGTGGGTAGGTGCGGTCCTCGACGGCGGCACCAGTCAGCTGAGCGCGGCGGGTTTCGCCGCGCAGAGCGGCTTCCTCACCTCGCCGACCTTCGGTGGCGGCAGTTGGCTCGCGCACGACACACTGCTCTCCGGCCTCTGGATCGACAACGACCAGCGCCACCGCACCCTGCTGGCCAGTGACCGGATGACGCTCAATCGCGCCTTCCAACGCGCGAACTGGCAGACCGTGGGCGTGATGCCCGCCGTCACCAAGCCGTGGCCGGAGGGCTCCTTCTTCGGCTACGACCGGTTCTACGACGCCAGGACGCTCGCGTACCGAGGCCCGAAGTTCAGCTTCGGCACCCCGCCCGACCAGTACACCCTGGCCAGCTGGCAGCGCCTGGAGCAGGCGAAGCGCGACGGCAACGTGATGACCGAGCTGGCGCTGGTGTCGAGTCACGCGCCCTGGACGCCCGTCCCGCCGCTGCTCGACTGGGCCGACGTCGGCGACGGCGCGGTCTACCGTGGGGCCGGCGCGGGCAGGTCCGACGACAAGCGCCGCAACACCGCCCAGATCCGGGCGGACTACCGAAAGTCCATCGAGTACACCCTCGGCGCGCTTATCTCCTACGTGCGGACCTACGGTGACGACGACCTCGTGTTCATCGTCCTCGGTGACCACCAGCCCGCCGCGGTCGTCACCGGCGAGAACGCCAGCCACGACGTGCCGATCTCGATCATCACCCGGGACCGGGCCGTGCTGGACCGGATCTCCGGGTGGGGCTGGCAGGACGGCCTGAAGCCCGGGCCGCAGGCGCCGGTCTGGCGGATGGACGCCTTCCGGGACCGGTTCCTGACCGCCTTCGGACCGTGACCCGGCCACCTCTCCCACGGACTGGACCCAGACAGATGACGGCTAGCACCGACACCAGGATCGCCGCCCTCCGGAGCGACCCGGCCCTGTCCCTGCTGCACCGGTCGCTGGACGTCTACTACGGCGATCCCGAGCGGGACGCGAGGATGGACGCCTTCTACTCCCGCTTCGTCAACGGCGGGGACCTCGTCTTCGACATCGGCTCCCACGTGGGCGATCACATCGCCAGCTTCCGTCGCCTCGGTGCCCGGGTCGTCGCTGTGGAACCGCAGCCGTTGTGTCTGCGCGCCCTGCGGGCGATCTACGCCGACGACGACCGGGTGACAGTGGTCGACGCGGCGTGTGGCGCGCTCCCCGGGCGTACCCGGTTGCACGTCAACTCCGCCAACCCCACAGTGTCCACCGCCTCACCGGATTTCGTCCTCGCGGCGGAGGGCGCGGGCGGGTGGGAGGGCCAGGTGTGGGACACCGACATCGAGGTGGCGGTGGTCACCGTCGACGCGCTGATCGCGACGTACGGCGTGCCGGCCTTCACCAAGATCGACGTTGAGGGCTTCGAGGACGAGGTGCTGGCCGGCCTGAGTCGCCCGCTGCCCGCGCTGTCGTTCGAGTTCACCACCATCGCGCGTGCGGTCGCCGACCGGTGTCTCGATCGCCTGACCGCGCTGGGTTTCGACGGCTTCGACGTCGCGGTGGGCGACGACAAGTCGATGACCTTCCAACGGTGGATGTCCGCGACCGACCTGGCGACGCACCTGCACGACCTGCCGCACGCCGCGAACTCCGGCGACGTGTACTGCGTGTCCGGAAACCAGGCGGTCACCACCGACTGATCGGGCGCTGGCGGTGGCGCGGACCAGCGCGGGATGATCGACGTTCGTCTCGACGTCGAGCCGCGCCACGCGATCGCGGGGAAGAGGGCCGATGACCCCGACACAGCTGCGCGCGTACGTCGCCGTGGTCCGGCTGGGCTCGGTCAAACAGGCCGCCGCGGAGCTTCAGGTCTCCGAGTCGGCGGTGTCGCTGCACATCGCCCAACTGCGCAAGGAGTTCGGCGACAAGCTCTTCGCCCGGACGGCGGCGGGCCTCGCGTTCACAGCGGGTGGGCTGCGGCTGGCCAGTCGGGCGGCGGAACTGCTGGGCCTGCAGGACCGCACCATCCTGGAGGTCAGCGCCGCTACGCGCGGCCGACGGATGCTGCGGGTCGCGGCGTCGAGCCTGTTCGCGGAGTTCGCCGCGCCGGGCCTGATCGAACTCTTCGCGAAGCGCGCCGCCGACCTCGACGTCGAGTTGAGCGTGCGCAACCCGGGGGCGTTCGAGTCGCTGCTGTTGACCCGCGCCGCGGACATCGCGATCGGGCCGCAACCATCGGTCGTCGACAGCGCGATCGACTGCCGGCCGGTGATGAACTACCGGCTCGTGATCGCCGTCGGTCCGGAGCATCCACTGGCCGGCATGGCGGCGTCACCGGGGCAGCTGCGGGAGCAGACCTGGCTGCTCGGGCCGTCGGCCGCCACCGAGTGGGGCGCGGTCCCGGCGCTGCTGCGCCGCCTCGCCGTGCCGGACGAGCGGCAGCAGTTGTTCCAGAGCCACGCGGCCGCGCTGGGGGAGGCCAAGCGGGGCAGGGGGGTGGCGCCGGCCCTCGCGTTCACCGTCGCGCCGGACATCCGTCAGGGCCAGCTCGGGCAGGTGCTGGGGCCGCACGCGACGATGGAGGCGGTGTGGCATGCCCAGGTGCTCGCCACCCCCGGCTCGATGTCGGCAGCCGAGGAGCTGTCGCGCTTCTCGTCGACGCCGAGGGCGATTCAGGCGATGATGCGCGGCGCGGGCGTCAGCGTCGGCCATTTCCGGCCGTCGGTGCACGTGACGCTCTGGAGCTGACGGGCGACGACAAGCAGGTCCTGGAAGGTGCCGGCCGGCAGCATCCGGTCACAGTAGGGGAGTGCGGCGGCCATCCCGCCGACGCGAGGGGCGAAGCCGGGCGCGCCGGCTCGGGGATTCAACCAGAGGATCCGGTACGCGCGGCGGCTCAGCCGGGCCATCACCGCTGCCAGGTCGGCGGGCGGATCGCTGTCCCACCCGTCCGACCCGACCACCACCACTGCCCCGCGTACGGCCTCCGCGTGGTGGGAGGTGAGCAGGGCGCGCAGGTTCGTGGCGATCCGGGTGCCCCCGTACCGGTCGGTCACGGCGGCGCTGGCCTGTGCGACCGCCTCTGCCGCCGAGGTGTGCCGGAGCACCACTGTGAGCCGGGTCAGCGTCGTGGCGAACGCGAACACCTCCGAGTCGGCGACTACCGCGAACGCCCGCATCAGATGCAGGTACGCGGTGGCCTGCGCCCGCATCGACTCGCTGACGTCACAGAGCAGCACGACCCGGCGTGGCCGCCGTACCGGGCGCGCGCGGACGACCTCTATCGGCTCCCAGCCGGTACGCCGGGACCGGGCGATGGTGGCCCGCAACGCGATCCGGGCACCGGCCGGGCCGACGGTGTGCCGCCGGGTGCGTCGGGTCGGCCAGCCGGCGACGGCCGCGCGCAGGGCGTCGCCAAGTTGCGTGACCTGAGCGGCGTCGAGTTCGTCGAACGGACGGTCGGCGAGCCCGGTGTGGGCGCTCGGGCGCCGCTCGGGTAGTCGCAGCGGGGTGTCGTGTTCGGGGGTCTCGGCGACCACCGGCGGCAGTGTCGCCCAGGGCAGGCCGCCGCCCGGCCCCGCGTCGTCGGTGTCGGCCGGCACCCGGACGTACACGTCGTCGGAACTGTCGGCCGGGGGCGCGGACCGCTGCGGTCGGGGCAACGGTGGTGGGTCCGCGAAGACCGCCGCGAAGACCCGGTCGAACGTGGGCACGTCGGTGTGCCGTCGCACCAGGCTGATCCGGGCGGTCCAGTAGAGCGACGACATCGAGTCGGGCGGGCTGGCGGCGAGCACACGGACGAAGTCGTCGACGGCGGTCAGCCCGGCCGGAACCCCGGCCCGACGCAGCCGGCTGGCGAGCGCCACCGCGAACGCGGCCCGGTCGACGCCGCGCAGCACGCCCTGGCTCACCGGCGCGCGACCAGCCAGGCGATCACCGCGCCGACCGCGACCAGACCGACGACCACCGGTACGAGGCGCTTGGTGACCGACCCGCCGGCGATGCTGAGCAGGTCGAGCGCCTCCGGCTCGGCGGTTGGCGCGACACGTACGGCATCACCCGACGGCCCGACGGCCGACGACGCGATTCCCGACGGCGCGACCGGCGACGGCGCGACCGGCGACGACGCGTCCGGCGGCGGCGGACCTGGCCGTGACGAGAACGGCGACGAGCCGGCGGGTGACGGCGCGACCGGTGACGGCTCGACGGGTGAGGGTGCCACGGCGGCGGTGCTGGGCGTGGTGGCGACCGCCGTGGCGGACGCGGCCGGAGTCGGCTCGATCGGCGCGGTGGACGCCGCCGGGGTTGACTCGGACGCCGCCGGGGTGGGCACGGGCGGCGCGGCGGGCGTGTCCGCCACGGGTTGGGCGTGCGGATGCGGGGCCGGCGGTTCGGCGGCGAGCTTGGCCTCCAGGTTCGCCACGAACTGGGCCAGCAGCTTGCCTGACACCTCCTTGATCATGCCGCTGCCGAACTGGGCCAGTTTGCCAGAGATCTTCAGGTCGGTGTCCACACTGACCAGCGTCCGGTCGCCGTCCGGCCGCAAATGGGCGGTGACCAGCGCGGATGCGGTGCCGGTCGAGCGGGCGTCACGGCCCTTCGCGTCGATCACGCCGCGGTACGCGGCGTCGTCCTTCTCGACGAAGCGGGCGGTGCCCGCGAACTCCGAGACGACCGGTCCGACCTTGACCCGCACCCGGCCCTGGTAGACGTCGCCGTCGACGTCGGTCAGCTGGGCGCCCGGCAGGCACGGCGCGAGCCCTTCCAGGTCGGTGAGCACCGCCCAGGCCCGGTCGATCGGAACGGTGACCGCGAACTCGTTGGTGATCTTCATGGTGGACTCTCCTGGTAGGCGCCGAGTGCGGCGGCGACCACGGCGCGGTCGTCGGGGGTTTTGGCGATGGTGCCGATGGTCTGCGCGACACCGTCGGCGGCCAGGTCGGTGACGGCCAGCACGGACAGCGCGCCCACCCAGTCGATGGTCTCCGCCAGGCCGGGCGCCTTCTCCAACTCCCGGTGGCGTACGCCGCCGACGAACTGCACTGCCGTCTGGATCAGCGGCCCGGCCGCGCCCGGTACGGCCCGGCGGACGATCTCCACGGCGCGGGCCGGTTCGGGGTACTCGATCCAGTGGTAGAGGCAGCGGCGGCGCAGCGCGTCGTGCAACTCCCGGCTGCGGTTGGAGGTGAGCACCACGACCGGTGGCGTGCGGGCGGTGAAGGTGCCGAGTTCGGGGATCGTGATGCCGGCCTCGCCGAGGAACTCGAACAGCAGCGCCTCGAACTCGTCGTCGGCCCGGTCGATCTCGTCGATCAGCAGCACCGGCGGGACCGGCCCACTGTGGCGTACAGCCCGCAGGATCGGCCGTTCCTGAAGGTACTCGGCGCTGAACAGGTCCGCGTCGGTGAGCCGGGTGTGGTGCGCCTCGGCGAGCCGGATCGCCAACAGTTGCCGCTGGTAGTTCCACTCGTAGAGCGCCTCGCCGGCGGTGAGCCCCTCGTAGCACTGCAACCGGATCAGCGGTGTCTCCAACGCGAGGGCCAACGCCTTCGCGGCGGTGGTCTTGCCGACCCCCGGCTCGCCCTCCAGCAGCAGCGGCCGACCGAGGCGCAAGGCCAGGAACAGGGCCATCGCCATGCCGTCGTCGACCAGGTAGTCGACGGCGTCGAGGCGGTGCCGGACGGCCTGGGCGTCCTTCATGCCTCGCCCGCCAGCAGGCGCTCGTAGTCGGCCCGGGTGTCCACGTCGATCGGCACCGGCCCGTCGACTGTCACCTCGGTCACCGGGTGACGCCCGGAGTGCAGGAGCTTCCAGACGGCCTTGTCGCCGTGCAGGTCGTACAGCTCGGGCAGGACTTCACGGCCGAAGCGGAAGGGATGGCCCAGGCCGTCCGCGTACCGGCACACGGCCAGCGGGGTGTCCACCGCGGCGACCCCGCGGACGTCCGCGACGCGGACGCCGGGCTGGTCACCGAGGAGCAGCACGAGGGCGTCGGCGCGCGGGTCCACCGCACGCGCGGCGGTGCGCACCGACGACCCGCAGCCGGTGCTGAACGCCGGGTTCTGCACGACCTGGCAGCCGGTCAGGTCCACCCGGTCGCGGATGTCGCCCGCCGCGCCGCCCACTGTGACGAGCAACTGGTCGAAGCCGCACGCGCGGGCCAGGTCGAGGGTGGCGTCGAGCAGCGTCCGCCCCCGGTACGGGAGCAGTTGCTTGGCCTCGCCGAGCCGCACCGACGCTCCAGCGGCGAGCACCACGCCGGTCAGGAACACCTGTCACGCCGCCGTGAAAGTCGCGAGGCAACCGGCGCAGCAGAACCAGAAGTCCTGCCCGTCGACGCGCGTGTGCGGCGTCTCTGCCCCGACCAGCACCGTCATCCCACACACCGGGTCGACGGCCTGCTGCGGTCGGGCGGCCGGCGCGCCGGAGGCCGGGGCCAACCCGTCCACCCGGATGGCCCGGACCACCTCACCCATGATCGCCAGGGCGATCTCCGCCGGCGTACGCGCGCCGATCTCCAGCCCGGCCGGGGTGTGGACGCGGGCACGTTCCGCGTCGGTGAGGCCCAGCTCGTCGAGCAGGGCCACGCCGCGTCTGCCACTGGCGACGACCGCGATGAACCCGACGCCGGCGTCGAGCGCGGCCCGGATCGCCTCCGGCTCGCCCTTGCCCAACCCGGCCACCACCACGGCGGTGCAGCCCGTGCTGTCGTCGGCGATGACGACGTCGAAGTCGAGGAACGCGGCCAGGGTCTTCACGGCGGCGCTGATCGGGGTGTCACCGACCACGCGCAGCGCCGGCGCCGGCAGCATCGGCCGGAGGAAGACCTCGATCGCCCCACCGGAGTGGCACGGGTTCACCACCACCCGCGCCCCCGGCGTCTCCGGGAACGGGGTCGCGCCTTCCGGCAGCACCCGCAGCAGCAGGGCGGTGCCGTCGCGCAGGGCGTCAAGGGCTGCCGCCCGCACCGAACTCTCCGCGCACACCCCGCCCACGAAGCCCTCGATCGAGCCGTCGGACCGGATCACCGCGTCGTCGCCCGGTCGGGCCGACGTCGGATCCTGCGCGCGGACCACTGTGGCGTGGACGAACGGCTCCCGGGTGTCGGTCAGCTCCCGGGCGCGTTCGGCGATGGTGGTCATCCTCGGCTCCTCAGATCGGCGGCCGGGCCTGGCCGCGCATCGCGTCCCAGACCCGCGACGGCGTCAGCGGCATATCGGCGTGGCGGACGCCGAAGGGCTTCAGGGCGTCGATGACCGCGTTGACGATCGCGGGCGGCGACCCCACGGTGGCGGACTCGCCCACGCCCTTCGCGCCGATCGGGTGGTGCGGCGACGGCGTGACGGTGAACCCGGTCTCCCAGTCGGGCACTTCGAGGGACGTCGGGATCAGGTAGTCCATCAGGGACGCGCCGAGGCAGTTGCCGTCCTCGTCGAACGCGATCATCTCCATCAGCGCCATGCCGACCCCGTCGGTCAGGCCGCCGTGCACCTGCCCCTCGATGATCATCGGGTTGATCCGGGTGCCGCAGTCGTCGACCGCGATGAACCGTCGGACCTTCACCTGCGCGGTGCCGGGGTCGATGTCGACCACGCAGATGTACGCGCCGTGCGGATAGGTCAGGTTCGACGGGTTGTAGCAGATCTGCGCCTCCAGGCCACCCTCGATGCCCTCGGGCAGGTCGCCCGCACCGTGCGCGCGCAGGGCGATGTCCTGGATCGTGACGGACCTGCCCGGGTCACCGGCGACGTGGAACGCGCCCTTCTCCCACTCCAGGTCGGCGACCGACACCTCGAGCATCCCCGAGGCGATGATCCGGGCCTTGTCGCGAACCTTCCGGGCCACCAGAGCCGCCGCCGCGCCCGAGACGGGCGTCGAACGGCTGCCGTACGTGCCGAGGCCGAACGGCGTGTTGTCGGTGTCGCCGTGCAGCACCTCGATGTCCGCCGGTGGGATCCCGATCTCCTCGGCGACGATCTGCGCGAACGTCGTCTCGTGGCCCTGACCCTGCGACTGCACGCTGAGGCGTACCACTGCCTTCCCGGTCGGGTGGACGCGCAGCTCGCAACCGTCGGCCATGCCCAGCCCGAGGATGTCCATGTCCTTGCGCGGCCCGGCGCCGACGGCCTCGGTGAAGAACGCGATGCCGATGCCCATCAGCTCGCCCCGGGCCCGTTTCTCGGCCTGCTCGCGGCGCAGCTCGTCGTAGCCGGCCATCTCCATCGCCAGCCGCATCGTCGGCTCGTAGTTGCCCGAGTCGTACACCCAGCCGGTCTTCGTCGTGTACGGGAACTGCTCCGGCTGGATGAAGTTCTTCAACCGCAGCTCGGCCGGGTCCATGCCGAGTTCGTCGGCGAGGCAGTCGACGATCCGCTCGACCAGGTAGACCGCCTCGGTGATGCGGAACGAGCAGGCGTACGCGACGCCACCGGGTGCCTTGTTGGTGTAGACCGCCGTCATCTTGCAGTACGCGGCCTCGATGTCGTAGCTGCCGGTGAAGACCCCGAAGAAACCCGCCGGGTACTTCACCGGGGCGGCGGTGCCGTTGAACGCGCCGTGGTCGGCCAGCACGTTGGTGCGGATGCCGAGGATCCGGCCGTCGCGGGTAGCGGCGATCTCCCCGCGCATGATGTAGTCGCGGGCGAAACCGGTGCTGATCAGGTTCTCCGAGCGGTCCTCCATCCACTTCACCGGCTTGCCGGTCACGATCGAGGCGACGATCGCGCAGACGTACCCGGGGTAGATCGGAACCTTGTTGCCGAACCCGCCGCCGATGTCCGGCGAGATCACCTGGATCTTGTGCTCGGGCAGGCCCGCCACGATGGCGTAGAGGGTGCGGTGCGCGTGCGGGGCCTGGGTGGTCGACCAGAGTCGCAGTTTGCCGTCGACCGCGTCGTAGTCGGCGACCGCCCCACACGTCTCCATCGGCGCCGGGTGCACCCGGGGGTAGACGAGATCCTGGCTGACCACGACGTCCGCGCGGGCGAAGACCGCCTCAGTGGCCGCCTCGTCGCCGGTCTCCCAGTCGAAGCAGTGGTTGTTCGTCTTGCCGTCCAGATCGTCGCGGATCAGCGGTGCGTCCGACTCCAACGCCCGGCGCGCGTCGATCACCGGGTCGAGGACGTCGTACTCGACGTCGATCAGCTCCAGCGCGTCACGTGCCGCGTAGCGGTCGTCGGCGACGACGAACGCCACCTCCTGGCCCTGGAACCGCACCTTGTCGGTGGCGAGCACGGCCTGCACGTCGTTGGAGAGCGTCGGCATCCAGGCCAGGTTCTGCTGCGCCAGCATCGCACCGGTCACCACCGCCCGCACCCCGGGCGACGCCTCGGCGGCACTGGTGTCGATGCTGACGATCCGGGCGTGCGCCACCGGCGACCGGAGGATCGCGAGGTGCAGCATGCCGGGCAGTTGGACGTCGTCGACGTACCGGCCGCGCCCGCGCAGGAAGCGCGGGTCCTCCTTGCGCAGCATCCGGCCGTACCCGACGGGCTTCTGGTCGTTGTCGTGGAACGTGTCCACGCGCTCGTGCACAGTGGTCATGCGACGGCCTCCGCGGGCTGGCCGGCGTTGTCGATCTCGCCAGCCTCGGTCGATTCGGTGGTCTCGGTGACCTGGGCCGCGGCCTGCGCCTCGGCCACGGCGGCCCAGCGGACCGAGCGCACGATGGTGGCGTAACCGGTGCACCGACAGATCTGACCCGAGATCGCCTCCCGGATCTCCGTCTCGCTCGGGTCGGGGTTGCGGTCGAGCAGCGCCCGCGCGGTCATCATCATCCCCGGGGTGCAGAAACCGCACTGCAGACCGTGGCACTGCATGAACCCCTGCTGGATCGGGTCCAGCTCGGCGCCCTTGGCGAGGCCCTCGACGGTACGCACCTGGTGGCCGCCGGCCATCGCCGCGAGCACCGTGCACGACTTCACCGGCTCGCCGTCGAGCCAGACCACGCAGGTGCCGCAGTTGCTGGTGTCGCAGCCCCAGTGCGTGCCGGTCAGACCCAGCACGTCGCGCAGGAAGTGCACCAGCAGCAGTCGGCCCTCGATCTCCCGGGTGACCTCGACGTCGTTGACGGTCATGGTGACCTGCATGCTCAGCTCCTCGCCCGTTCGACGGCCCGGCGCAGGGTCCGCCGGGTCAGCTCGGCGGCCAGATGCCGCTTGTAGTCCGCGCTGCCGCGCTGGTCGGTCACCGGGTCGCAACTGTCCGCGGCGATCGCCCCGGCCTGCTCGTAGAGGCTCTCCGAGGGTTCCTGCCCGCGCAGCGACGCCGAGATCGCCGGGATGCCGGTGGTGTTGGGGCCGACCGCCGCGAGCCCGACCCGGGCGTCGACGATCGCGCCGCCGTCGAGCCACACCGCCGCGCCGGCCGACACCACGGCCCAGTCGCCGGCCCGGCGCTCGACCTTGGCGTACGCGCTGCCACAGCCGGGCCGTACCGGTAGCCGGATCTCGACCAGGATCTCGTCATCGGCGACGGCCGTCTCGTACGGCCCGACGTGGAACTCCTCCATCGACACGACCCGCTCCGTGCCGCCCGGGCCACGGATCACGCACCGCGCGTCCAGCGTCGTGCAGACCGCCGACAGGTCCTCGGACGGGTCGGCCTGGCACAGCGAGCCGCCCAGCGTGCCCCGGTTGCGCACCACCGGGTCGGCGATCACCCGTTCGGCGTCGGCGAAGATCGGGAACGCCGTCGCCAGCACGGGGGATTCGAGGAGCTCCCGATGCCGGGTCAGCGCACCGACGCGGACCTCGTCGGGGCCCGCCTCGACGTAGCCCAACTCGCCGTGCAGGTCGTTGATGTCGATCAGATAGTCGAAGTTGGCCAGCCGGAGCTTCATCATCGGCAACAGGCTGTGCCCGCCGGCGATCAGGCGGGCCGTCCCGCCCAACCGCTCCAGCAGGCTGATCGCATGGTCCACACTGGTGGCTCGCTCGTACTCGAACGGTGCCGGCACCTGCATGTCGCACCTCCGTAGTCCGGCAGAATCTCTGCCCGGCGGGGGTCAAAGTCAACGGTGACCTAAGCAGTTGCTTAGGTCACCGTTGACGGTGCCGCCGGGGCTCGCGGATCGTGCGGCCATGCGGGACATCGTCGACGGGCTGGCCGGCTGGCGTGCGGAGGGCGTCGCGTTCGCCGTCGCGACCGTCGCGCGGACCTGGCAGTCCGCGCCCCGGCAACCTGGCGCGGCGATGGCCGTCTCGGCGAACGGCGACGTGGTGGGCAGCATCTCGGGCGGCTGCGTCGAGGGTGCCGTCTACGAACTCTGCCGGGCCGCGATCCAGACCGGCACGGCGCACACCCAGACCTTCGGCGTCAGCGACGACGACGCGTTGGACGTCGGGCTGACCTGCGGCGGCACCATCCAGGTCCTGGTGCAACCGAGCGTGGCGATGGCCGAGTTCGACGAGGTCCTCGCCGCGATCCGCGACGGCCGTCCGGTCGCCACTGCATCGGTCGAGAACGGCCAGCTGGTGATCTGGCCGGATCGGGTCGCGGGCAGCCTCGGCGCACCCGATCTGGACGACGCGGCGGCCCGGCAGGCGACCGGGATGCTCGCGCTCGGCGTGACCGGCACGATCCACCTGGGCCAACAGGGGCAGCAGCGCGGCGACGAGGTGGCCGTATTCGTCCAGTCGTACGTGCCGCCACCCCGGATGATCATCTTCGGCGCGATCGACTTCGCCGCCGCGATGGCCCGGATCGGCAAGTTCCTCGGCTACCACGTGACGGTCTGCGACGCCCGCCCGGTGTTCGCCACCCGTGCGCGCTTCCCGGACGTCGACGACCTCGTCGTCCGCTGGCCGCACGCGTACCTGGGGTCGACGACCGTCGACGACCGCACGGTGCTCTGCGTGCTGACCCACGACCCCAAGTTCGACGTGCCGCTGCTCCAGGTCGCCTTCGCCACACCGGCCCGTTACATCGGCGCGATGGGCAGCCGACGTGCCCACGACGATCGGATACGCCGGTTGCGCGAGGCGGGTGTCCCGGAGAGCGCGCTGGCCCGACTCCGCTCACCGATCGGGCTGGACCTGGGCGCGCGGACACCGGAGGAGACGGCCGTGGCGATCGCCGCCGAGATCACGGCCCAGACCTGGGGCGGCACGGGACGCCCGCTCAGCGACCTGGCGACCCCGATCCACCACACCTGACCGAGGGCCGCCTCGTCGGCGCGGTCCGGTCCCGTCGATCATGGAGTTGTGGTGCCGAACTTCGCCCTGTAGAAGCTACTTTGGCACCCACCACAACTGCATGATCGTCGAGGCAGGGCAGGTTGACGGTCCGGCCCGGCGCGTCGGGTCGCGTACGCTCCGCGGATGGACCTCGATGATCTTCCGCTTGCCGAGTTCGCGTTTCCGGGGCCACTGCGGGACAAGCTCGTGGGCGCGATCCTGTCCGGGGCCAAGACCTCGACGACGGGCCTGCTGATCGGGTACGAGTGTGCGAACGAGCCACTGCCCGAGGTGGGTCAACTGTCGGCCGTGGTGGACTCCGCCGGCCGCCGGGTCGCGGCCATCGAGCTGACCGACGTACGGGTGGTCCGGCTCGCCGACGTCGACCTGCCACACGCCCTGGCCGAGGGGGAGGGCGACGAGTCGGTGGTGCAGTGGCGTGCGGGGCACGAGACGTTCTGGCACAGCGCCGAGGTACGCGCCGAGTTGGGCGAACCCGACTTCACGGTGGACGACGACACCCTGGTGGTGACCGAGCGCTTCCGGCTGGTGCACATTGCCTGACCTGCAACGCCCACTGTGCACTGTTGATCAGCGGACGGCGCGATCGTCGACGGTCACCTATGCTCGGCGCGTGATCCCCCCGGCACTCGAGATCCGTGGCCTGGTCAAGACCTTCGCGGCGCATCGCGCGGTGGACGGCATCGATCTGACCGTGCGTTCCGGCACCTTCCACGGCATCGTCGGGCCCAACGGCGCCGGCAAGTCCACCACCATCGGAATGGCCGTCGGCCTGGTCACCCCGGACTCCGGGGAGATCCGGATCCTCGGCCACGACGCGCTGCGCGAGCGCGGCCTGACCCGCGCGCTGACCGGCGTGCTGCCCGACGGCCTCGACTTCCCGGAGCGCCTCACCGGCGCCGAACTGCTGCGCTACAGCGCCGGGCTGCGAGGGCTGCCCCGGGCGGAGGCCGCCGAGCGGGCAGCCGAACTGATCGACGTGCTCGGCCTGGTCAAGGGCGCCGGCACCCCGTTGGCCGACTGCTCAACCGGCACCCGCAAGAAGCTCGGCCTCGCCCAGGCGCTGCTGCACGCGCCGCGACTGCTCGTGCTCGACGAACCGTTCGAGGCGGTCGACCCGGTCTCCGCGGCCACCATTCGCCGGGTGCTGCGCCGGTTCGTGGCCGGTGGCGGCACCTGCGTGCTGTCCACCCACTCGATGCTGCTCGTCGAGCAGATGTGCGACGAGGTCACCGTGATCCACCAGGGCCGGGTGGTCGCCGCCGGGTCGGTCGCCGAGGTCGCCGCCGGCAGCAGCCTGGAGGACCGGTTCGTCGAGTTGGTCGGCGCCGAAGCCTCCGGCAGCGCCGGTCTGGACTGGCTGACCGGGGCACGATGAGCGCGCAATCCACCGTCCCCGCAGGGCGGGGCGGCACCCTCGGCGCGATCACGGTACCGGCCCGGATGCGCGCGACGATGTTCCGTCGCTCGCTGCGCGAACACCCTGGCCCCACGGTGGCCGGCCTGGTCGGTCTGCTCGCCGCCGCCTGGCTGATCCGGTACGCGCTCAACGGTGACCAGCACACTCTCGGCCTGCTGGCCGGGGCGTGGGTTCTCGGCTGGATCGTCCTGCCGCTGCTGCTCGGCGGCGGGCGTGGCCGGGTCCGCCCGGCCCACCTGCGGTTGGAGCCGATCGGCGGTGTCCCGGCCGCGATCGGCCTGCTCGCCGCGTCGGCGATCGGGGTCGGCCCGGCCGTCTCGCTGGTGGCACTCGCCGCGCTGCCGGTGCACGCCGCCCGGTACGGCACCGTCGCGGTCCTCGTCACCGCCTTCGGCGCGGTGCTGCTCTGGCTGCTCGGGCTGATCGGCTCGGCCATCGCGCTGGAGGTCGTCGGCCACGCCGGTGGTCCGGCCGGGGCGCTTCTCACCGGCGTCCTCACCGGTACGGCGATGGGTGTCGCCGGGTCGCTCTGGGCCGTCTTCCCATGGGTGTCGGTACTGCTCGTGGCAGCGCCGCAGAACGTGGTCAGGGCCATGGCGTACGTGCCGAGCGGCTGGCCGGTCACCGCCGTGACCGGACCAACCGGGCAAGGGGTGCGCCTGATGGCGGCCCTGATGGGCATCGTCGCGCTCTGCGCCGCCGCGTACATCATGCTCGTCCGAAGGGTGATCGCCACCGGCGTGCCGTTCCGGCCGCGCCGGACCACGGCGGCGTCACCGGCCACGGCAGAGCGGGAGTGGCCGGGGTGGGTGCCGGCCGCGACGCGGGCGGTCGTCGGCCGCGAGTTGCGGTCCTGGATGCGGCACCCGCTGCGGTTGCAGTATCTGGCGTTCGCTGTGGTGTACGGGACGTTGCTCGCCGGGCTGCCGCTGCTGTCAGACGTGGACCTGCTGCTGCCATGGGCCGGAACGTTCGCCGTGCTCGGCGCGGCGGCGATGTCGGCCGGGCTGGTCGGGCTGGACGGCACCGCGTTGTGGCTGCCGTTCACCACACCGGGCGGTGAACGGGCCGAGGTCCGGGGACGTGCCCTGGCCTGGCTGGTGCTGGTCACTCCGATCGGCGTGCTGCTCACCGTCGTCGGCATCATCCTCGCCCCCGACGTCGACCCGCTGGCCGCGCTCTCCACCCTGCCGGCCCTGCTCGGCGCGGGCGCGTCGGTGCCGGTGTGGGTGTCGCTGCTGCGCGTACGCCCGGTGGCCGACCCGCGGCACCCCACTGCGGCTGACAACCCGACCGACATCGTCAGCGTCCTGGTCGCCACCGCTGCCGGGCTGCTCGCCGCCGCGCCGGTGCTCGCCCTGATGATCTGGGGTCCGCCGGAGGCGGCACCGCTGCTACCGGTGGTCGGGCTGCTGTCCGGCGTG
Source organism: Micromonospora sp. NPDC049089 (assembly GCF_040648775.1). Taxonomy (NCBI): domain Bacteria; kingdom Bacillati; phylum Actinomycetota; class Actinomycetes; order Micromonosporales; family Micromonosporaceae; genus Micromonospora; species Micromonospora sp. NPDC049089. Next base: position 38,867 of record NZ_JBEZEH010000014.1, on the reverse strand, counting down.
GCGACCTGGTGGGGTGGCTTGTGGTTGGCCGACGAGCGGCTCGCCCAGCGAGGCACGACGGTGCTCGCCGCGGCAGGTCAGCGGAGCCGGCCCCCGGAGGCGGCGCTCCCGCTGACCTGGGACGTGCAGTGGTATCGGGAGAACACGTCGACAGCGTGGGCGCTGGGGTTGCTGACGGTCGGGTGGATCCCGGTGATCCCGCAGGGGCTGATGCCGCTGGCGTTCGGAATCGACAGCGGGTGGATCGTGGCCGGTCACCTGAGCGGCAGCGCGCACACGGCGGTCGGGTTGGCGATGGTCGGTCTGGGCGTCGCGATGCTGCTCACCGGCCTGGTGCTGTGGGATCGCCGACCGCAACCGGGCAGCCCCTGATCCACAGCTCTACAGCGGCGCGCTACAGCATCGCCAGAGGGGCCAGGGGTATGCCGTCGTAACGATCACTCGCGCGCATCGCCGCCCCTGAACAGCGGACTTCGCCGCCGCTGGGGAGTCGTCAGGATCTCGGGGCCGGAGCTGGTCTTCGTAACCTTGGTCCGCCAGACTGCGCGGTATGGGTGATCGTTGGCGCCGGTGGGCGTGGGTCGGGGTGCTCGTCATCGGGCTGATCCTTTATCTGGCGGTGCTGCGGACCCTGGTCAGCACCAAGAATCCGAACTTCGTACCGGCGTTGATCCTGCTCGGGGCGACGTTGGTGCCGTTGACGTTCCTGACGTTCGCGCAGGCCCGGACCGGGCGCTGGCAGGTGCCGGCTTCGGTGTTGGTGACGTCGGCGTTCTTCGGCGGTGTGATCGGCACTGTGGTCGCCGGCACCCTGGAGTACGACACCCTGCGCGGCCTCGGCACCCTGCCGATGCTGTTCGTCGCGTTGATCGAGGAGTCGGCGAAGCTGATCGTCCCGGTGGTGCTGCTGTTCACGGTGGTGGCCCAGCGTCGTCGCCGGGTGCCCTCCGACGGGCTGATCATCGGCATCGCCGCCGGCATGGGGTTCGCCGCGCTGGAGACGATGGGCTACGCGTTCAGCGCGCTGCTGAGTTCGCAGGGCAACATCGGCGCGGTGGAGCAGACGCTCTTCATCCGGGGTCTGACGGCGCCCGCCGGTCACACCGCCTGGACCGGGCTGACCGCAGGCGCGCTCTGGGCGTTGCTGGCGAGCCCGAGCGTCGCCCGGCTCTTCGGGTTCATCGGCACGTTCCTGGGTGTCGTCGTCCTGCACACCCTCTGGGACACGTTCTCCGGTTCGCTGGTCTTCGTCGTGTTGGCGATCATCAGCATCGGCTGGTTGTTCTGGGAGCTGCGCCGCTACCGGACCTTCAGCGATCAACACGTCGGCCAGCTACAGCCGCACTGACCAACGCCGCACCCCATGCCTCTCCCGGCCCGTACCGAAGGGCTGGGGGAGGCATGTCTGTTGGTGATCTCGCTGCGGCCGGGCCGGCACCTCAACTAACGTCAGAGTGTTCATATTTGGCGGGATTGGTCGGGAAGGTGCGGCGATGGGGGTGCGCAGCTGGTTCGAGGGCTGGCCGGTCTATCGCCAGCTCGCCGGCACGGACCCGCTGGGCCGGGGTGCCGCGGCGAAGTCTGACGGGTCCCGCGCGCTGACCGCCCGCACCGATGACGCCGATTCGATGGCCCGGTCTGTCTGCCCGTACTGCGCTGTGGGGTGTGGTCAGCGGGTGTTCGTCAAGGACGGGCGGGTCAGCCAGATCGAGGGTGATCCGGACAGTCCGATCTCGCGGGGTCGGCTCTGCCCGAAGGGCGCGGCGAGCAAGAGCCTGGTGACCAGTCCGCTGCGGCAGACCAAGGTCCGCTACCGCCGGCCGTACGGCACCGAGTGGGAGGACCTCGACCTCGACACGGCGCTGAACATGATCGCCGATCGGGTCCTGGCCGCCCGGGACGAGACCTGGGAGGACGTCGACGCCGAGGGTCGACCGCTCAACCGGACGCTGGGCATCTCCAGCCTGGGTGGGGCGACGCTGGACAACGAGGAGAACTACCTCATCAAGAAGTTGTTCACCGCGATGGGGGCGCTGCAGATCGAGAACCAGGCCCGCATTTGACACTCCTCCACCGTCCCCGGTCTGGGGACCAGCTTCGGTCGTGGCGGCGCCACCCAGTACCAGCAGGACCTGTCGAACTCCGACGTCATCGTCATCCAGGGTTCGAACATGGCCGAAGCACACCCGGTGGGTTTCCAGTGGGTGATGGAGGCCAAGCGTCGAGGCGCGAAGGTCTTCCACGTCGATCCGCGGTTCACCCGCACCAGCGCGCTGGCTGACTCGTACCTGCCGATCCGGGCGGGCACGGACATCGCGCTGCTCGGTGGGGTGGTGCGCTACATCCTCGACAACGAGTTGGACTTCCGGGAGTACGTCGTCGCCTACACCAACGCCGCGACGATCGTGACCGAGGAGTACGCCGACACCGAGGACATGCACGGCCTCTTCTCCGGCTTCAACGACGACAACGCCACCTACGACCAGGCCAGCTGGCGGTACCAGGGCCACCCGCAGGACCAGACGACCCGCGACAGCGAGACGCAGCGGGAGACGGCGTCCGGGCTGGAGAACGAGTCGCACGGCGCGCCGGTTGGCGGCGAGACCGAACGTGACGAGACGTTGCAGCACCCGCGCTGCGTCTACCAGATCCTCAAGCGACACTTCGCCCGCTACACCCCCGAGATGGTGGAACGGGTCTGCGGCGTCCCGCAGGAGAAGTTCCTCGAACTGGCTCGGGCGTGGACGGAGAACTCCGGCCGGGACCGGACCGGCATGCTCGTCTACTCCGTGGGCTGGACGCAGCACAGCGTCGGCGTGCAGTACATCCGCACCGGCGCGATCATCCAGCTCCTGCTGGGCAACATGGGCCGCCCGGGTGGCGGGGTGATGGCCCTGCGCGGGCACGCCAGCATCCAGGGGTCCACCGACATCCCGACGCTGTTCAACCTGCTGCCCGGTTACCTGCCGATGCCGCACCACGCCGAACACCCGACCCTGGACGAGTGGGTGGACAGCATCGCGCACCCCGGGCAGAAGGGTTTCTGGGGCAACGCCCGCACCTACGGCGTCAACCTGCTCAAGGCGTACTGGGGTGACGCCGCCACCGCCGACAACGACTACTGCTACGGGTACCTGCCGCGGATGACCGGCGACCACGGCACCTACCAGCAGGTGCTCGACATGATCGACGGCAAGATCAAGGGCTATTTCCTGCTCGGGCAGAACCCGGCGGTCGGTTCGGCGCACGGCCGGGCGCAGCGTCTCGGCATGGCCAACCTCGACTGGCTCGTGGTCCGCGACCTGTTCGAGATCGAGAGCGCCACGTTCTGGAAGAACGCGCCGGAGATCGAAACCGGCGAGATCGCCCCTGAGGGGTGCCGCACCGAGGTGTTCTTCCTACCGGCCGCCTCCCACGTGGAGAAGGAGGGCACCTTCACCCAGACCCAACGGCTGTTGCAGTGGCGGGAGAAGGCCGTCGAACCGCCAGGCGACGCCCGCTCCGAGCTGTGGTTCTTCTACCACCTCGGCCGCGTCATCCGGGAACGGCTGGCGACGTCGACGAAGCCGCGCGACCGTGCGCTGCTCGACCTCGCCTGGGACTACCCCACGCACGGCCCGAACGCCGAGCCCAGCGCCGAGGCGGTGCTGCGCGAGATCAACGGGTACGTCGTGGCCACCGGCCGGCCGCTGGCGTCGTTCACCGAGATGAAGGACGACGGATCCACCGTCGGCGGTTGCTGGATCTACACCGGGGTGTACGCCGACGGTGTCAACCAGGCGGCCCGCCGCAAACCCGGCTCAGAGCAGTCCCTGGTGGCACCCGAGTGGGGTTGGGCGTGGCCGGCCAACCGGCGCATCCTCTACAACCGTGCCTCCGCCGACCCGGACGGCAACCCGTGGTCCGAGCGCAAACGCTACGTCTGGTGGGACGCGGACAAGAGCGAGTGGACCGGCTACGACGTGCCGGACTTCGAGAAGACCAAACCGCCGTCCTACCGACCGGCGCGCGACGCCTCGGGCGTGGCGGGCATCGCCGGCGACGACCCGTTCATCCTCCAGGGAGACGGCAAAGGCTGGCTGTACGCGCCCACCGGTGTGCTCGACGGGCCGATGCCCACCCACTACGAGCCGGTCGAGTCGCCGGTGCGCAACCCGCTCTACCGACAGCAGGCCAACCCGACCCGCAAGGTCTACACCCACCCGATCAACACGCTCAACCCGAGCCCGCCGGAACCGTACAGCCAGGTGTTCCCGTACGTGTTCACTGTCAGCCGGCTCACCGAGCACCACACCGCCGGTGCGATGAGCCGGATGGTCTCACCCCTCGCGGAGCTGCAACCCGAGATGTTCGTCGAGGTGTCGCCGGAGTTGGCGGCCGAACGTGGTCTCACCCACCTGGGTTGGGCGCACCTGGTCACCGCCCGTGCGGCGATCGAGGCACGGGTGCTGGTGACCGACCGGCTCACCCCGTTGCGGGTGGACGGTCGGATCATCCACCAGGTGTGGTTGCCGTACCACTTCGGTTTCGAGGGCCTGGTGACCGGCGACTCGGCCAACGACCTGTTCGGCATCAGCCTGGACCCGAACGTGCTCATCCAGGAGAGCAAGGTCGGCACCTGCGACGTGCGGCCCGGCCGTCGACCCAGGGGCCTGGAGCTGCAGGAACTCGTCGTCGACTACCGGCGACGGTCCGGCGACCTGAGCCCGCACTATCCACCGCAGGTCACGACCGACTCCGCCGACAGCGGCCCGGACCAGGAGGTCTGACCCATGCCCCACGCCAACGCCCTGTACGGGCCGCTGGACCCCGCACCGGACGCCGGCTACGAGAACCCGCCACCGCGAATGGGGTTCTTCACCGACACCAGCGTCTGCATCGGCTGCAAAGCGTGCGAGGTGGCCTGCAAGGAGTGGAACGGCGTCCCCGAGAGTGGGCTCGACCTGCTGGGCATGTCGTATGACAACACCGGCGCGTTGACAGCGAACTCGTGGCGGCACGTCGCGTTCGTGGAGCAGCCCCGTTCGGCCGGCTGGGCGACTCCGGCGTTCGCGGGGGACCCGGACGGGCCGGCGATCAGCCCGGTGACGGCGGCGGCCGGCGCGCGTACCAGCACCGACACCGGAACGGACCCCGGCCTGCCCACCGGCTCGCCCGGTGCGGCGGCCCGCATGTCGGGCGGACCGGAGTTCCTGGGGATGCCGGGTGCGCAGCCGCCGGGGAGGGGTTCGGGCGCGGAGGGGCGGACGGATTTTCGCTGGTTGATGATGTCGGACGTGTGCAAGCACTGCACCCACGCGGCCTGCCTGGATGTCTGCCCGACAGGTTCCCTGTTCCGGACGGAGTTCGGCACTGTGGTGGTGCAGGAGGACATCTGCAACGGCTGCGGTTACTGCATCTCCGCCTGCCCGTACGGGGTCATCGATCAACGCAAGGCCGATGGCCGGGCGTGGAAGTGCACGCTGTGCTACGACCGGTTGGGCGCGGGCATGACCCCTGCGTGTGCGCAGGCGTGTCCGACGGAGTCGATCCAGTACGGCGCTCTGGACGAGTTGCGGGAGCGGGCCGCCGCGCGGGTGGCGAAGCTGCATGAGCGGGGCGTGCCGGAGGCGAGGTTGTACGGGCACGACCCGAACGACGGGGTCGGTGGTGACGGGGCGTTCTTCCTCCTGTTGGACGAGCCGGAGGTGTACGGGTTGCCACCGGACCCGATCGTGACCACCCGCGACCTGCCGGCCATGTGGAAGCGCGCCGGCCTGGCCGCCCTGGCGATGACCGCCGCCACTGTTGTCGCATTCCTGGGCAGGCGGTCATGACCCGCGGCGGTGAGCAGCTCACGGTGCCGCCGGCCAACTTCGCCTCCTACTACGGCCGGCCGGTGTTGAAGCCGCCGGTGTGGAAGTACGACATCGCCGGTTACCTGTTCACCGGAGGTCTCGCCGCTGGAGGCGCACTGATCGGCGGGGCCGCCCAACTGACCGGACGACCAGGGCTGTGCACTGTGGGCCGTTGGACGGCCCTCGGCGGTGTCGCCGCCAGTACGTACCTGCTGGTCCACGACCTAGGCCGGCCGGCCCGGTTCCATCACATGCTCCGGGTGGTCAAGGTGACGTCGCCGATGTCGGTCGGCACCTGGATCCTCGCCGTGTTCGGCCCGGCCGCCGGTGTGGCCGCGGTCGCCGAGCTGGCGCCGCTGCTCCCCGAGCACGGTGTTCTCGGCCTCGCCCGCCGGCTGGCGCCACCCGTCGGCGACATCGCCGGGCTGGCCGCGGCTGCCACCGCCCCGGCGCTGGCCACGTACACCGGGGTGCTGCTCGCCGACACCGCCGTACCTGCCTGGCACGAGGCGTACCCCTATCTGCCGTTCGTCTTCGGTGGCAGCGCGCTCGCCGCCGCCACCGGGGTCGGCCTCATCGCGGCGCCCGCCGCCCAGACCGCTCCGCTGCGGCGACTCGCCGTCGTCGCGGCGACCATCAAGTACCTCGGCGGTCGCCGGATGGAGCGGTTGGGCCTGACCGGTGAGCCCTACCGGCAGGGTCGCAGCGGTCGTCTGGTCCGTGCGGGTGACGTGCTGCTCGGCGTGGGCACCGTCGCCGCGCTGTTCAGCCGACGCAGCCGGGTGCTGGCGGCGATCTCCGGCGCCGCCCTCGTGGCATCGTCGGTGGCCACCAGGTTCGGCGTGTTCGAGGCGGGCCGGGTGTCGGCCCGCGATCCGAAGTACACGGTCGTGCCACAACGGGAGCGGCTCGCCGAGAAGCGGTCGGCGACCCGTCCCTGAGCGGATCAGCGCAACGGAAAGGGCGCCCCTCTCGAGGGGCGCCTTCCGTTGCGATTGCAGGAGGTCTGGCCGCGTTGGGCCGCCACGCGTCAGCCGGTGAACAGCTTCGCGGCGGTGATCGCGGTCTGGATGATGCCGTACCCGAGGAGCACCGCGACCAGCAGCCACGACAACCAGAGCCGCCCGGTCTGGTTACCGACGTGCGGCGGCGCGGGCGGTTGGCTGTCCCGCCCGAGCGCGACCGGCTCGGTGACGGTGGCCTTCGCCACGGGCGAGGTCGGTCCTCGGTCCGGTTCGTGGAACCGTTCGGGCACGGAACGCACCAGCAGGTTCGCGATGAACCCGATGGCGAGGATGCCGACCATGGTGAACAGCGCGGGCCGGTACGCCGCCGCGGTGAGCGTGCCGGGCTTGCCCTGCGTGTCGAGGATTCCGTTGACGATCAGCGGGCCGGCGACGCCCGCTGCCGACCAGGCGGTGAGGATCCGGCCGTGGATGGCCCCGACCTGGAAGGTGCCGAACAGGTCACGCAGGTAGGCGGGCATGGTGGCGAAGCCACCGCCGTAGAAGGAGATGATCGCGGCGGCGATGAGGACGAAGACCGCGGTCGCGGAGTGGCCAGCGACGGCGAGCAGCAGGTACAGCACCATGCCGACGCCGAGGTAGACCATGTAGATGGGCTTGCGGCCGATGAGGTCGGACGTTGTCGACCAGACGAACCGCCCCGCCATGTTGAACAGCGACAGCACCCCCACGAAACCGGCTGCCGCCGTCACCGAGACCGTGGTGGCGGTCCCGTTGTCCCGGAAGAAGTCCTGGATCATCGGGCTTGCCTGCTCCAGGATGCCGATGCCCGCTGTGACGTTGCAGAACAGCACGATCCACAGCAACCAGAACGACCGGGTACGCACGGCGTTCGACACGGACACGCTCGCCGTGGTCACCAGGGGTCGGGCGGCGACGCTCGCTGGGTCGAACCCGGCGGGTCGCCAGTCCGGTGCCGGAACCCGGACGTTGAACGGGCCGAACATCATGATCACGAAATAGCCGATGCCGAACGTGACGAAGAGTGCCACGAGGGCGTGGCCGGACGCTACGGCGGCCGGATTGTTGGGGTTGTAGCCGGAGTCGTAGAGGGAGAGCAGTTGGCGCGCGAGCGGACCGGCGACCAGGGCACCGCCGCCGAACCCCATGATGGCCAGCCCGGTGGCGAGGCCCGGGCGGTCCGGGAACCACTTGATCAGCGTGGAGACGGGCGAGATGTAACCGATACCGAGCCCGATACCGCCGATGACGCCGTACCCGAGATAGAGCAGCCACAGCTGCTGGGTCGCGATGCCGAGCGCGCCGACCAGGAACCCGACGGCCCAGAAGCACGCCGAGACGAACATCGCCCGGCGCGGTCCGTTCCGCTCCACCCAACGTCCACCGACCGCCGCCGACGAGCCCAGCATGACGATGGCGATGCTGAAGATCGCCCCGATCGCCGTCTGGCTGACGTCGAAGTGCGCGATGAGGGAGTTCTTGTAGACACTTGTCGCGTAGACCTGGCCGATGCACACGTGCACGGCCAGTGCTGCGGTCGGGATGAGCCAGCGGCTGTATCCCGGGGGAGCGACAGTGTGCCGAGGATCGAATACCGACAGCATGGGCATCGTCCACACCTCCTGCGGCCGAACAGGCCGCAACGTTGCCGAGCTGTCCCGACCCGGCAGTTGGCCGAGCGGCGCCGCCGCAGTGGCGGCCCGGCGCACGTCTGGCGTCAGCCGATTACCGGCTCCACCTCACGTTACGTGGCGGCCGGTTCACACCATGTCGTTACCGAAAAACGCAGCGGCAGGTGGGCACGGAACGGGGGCGGGCCCACCGGCCCGCCCCCCGACTGCTGTCGTACCGCTCAGTGGATCGCGGCCTTCGCGGCCGCCTCCTCCTGGACGCGTCGTTCCTCCCCGCTGAGGGTGTGCAGCGGCTTCTCCCTGATGAACAGCACGACGATCAACGCGAGCAGCGCGAACGGCGCGCCGACCAGGAAGAGATCCGCGGTGGCGATGCCGTACACGTCCTGCACGATGCGCAGCACCGGCTCGGGCAGGGTGGACAGGTCGGGCACCTCGGCGGAGCCACCGCCGGCCGTCGCCGCCGGGCCGAGCCGCTCGGCGGTCAGCGAGGCCACCCGGTTCGCCAGGACCGCGCCGAGGGCACTGACCCCGATGGCGCCGCCCATGCTGCGGAAGAACGTCAGCACGGAGGTGGTGACGCCGAGCTCGTGGGCCGGTACGTCGTTCTGTGCGGCCAGCACGAGGTTCTGCATGAGCATGCCGACGCCGACGCCCAGCACGGCCATGTAGATCGACAGCACGATGACGCTGGTGTTGGCGTCGATGGTGCCCAGGAGCAGCATCCCGACGCTCATCACCGCGGCGCCGGCCACCAGGTATGCCTTCCACCGGCCGTACTTGGTGATGAGCTGTCCGGCGACCGTCGACGAGACGAGCAGGCCGAAGATCATCGGAAGGCTCATCAGGCCCGCGACGGTGGGTGACTTGCCCAGCGAGATCTGGAAGTACTGGGACAGGAAGACGGTGCCGCCGAACAGCGCGACACCGACCAGCACGCTGGCGATCGTGGCCAGGGAGACCGTGCGGTTGCGGAAGATGCCCAGCGGGACGATCGGCTCCTCGGCGCGAGATTCGACGAGCACGGCCAGCGCCAGCAGGACCAGACCGCCGACGACCATCAGGGCCGTCCAGCCGGAGGCCCACTCGAACTTGTTCCCGGCCAGGGACGACCAGATCAGCAGCGTGGAGACACCAGAGGTGATGAGCAGGGCACCCAGCCAGTCGATCTTTGCCTTGCGGCGGACGACCGGCAGGTGCAGGGTGCGCTGGAGCAGGGCGATGGAGATGATGCTGAACGGGACGCCGATCAGGAAGCACCACCGCCAGCCCAGCCACGACGTGTCGACGAGCAGGCCACCGATCAGCGGACCGGCGATGGTGCCCACACCGAAGACCGCGCCGAAGATGCCGGCGTAGCGGCCCAGCTCACGGGGAGGGATCATCGCCGCCATGACGATCGTGGCCAGCGCCGTCATGCCGCCGGCGCCGATGCCCTGGACGACACGGCTGAGCAGCAGCACCTCGACGTTCGGCGTGAAGCCCGCGATGAGCGAACCCACCACGAACAGGCCCAGCGAGAGTTGGATCAGCAGCTTCTTGCTGTACAGGTCGGCCATCTTGCCCCACAGCGGCACCGTCGCCGTCATGGCGAGCAGTTCGCTGGTGACGATCCACGTGTAGACGGTCTGGCTGCCGTTCAGATCCGCGATGATCCGCGGCAGCGCGTTCGCCACCACCGTGGAGGCGAGGATGGACACGAACATGCCGACCATCAGGCCGGAAAGGGCCTGGAGAACCTCCCGACGCGACATGCGCGTGCCGACCTCGGCGGTGTCGGCGGGCGGGACGGTGGTGGTCATTGACGCTCCCTTGGCGGGTTTGTGGCGGGGTGACTGGCCCCGCAGCTGGTGCGGCGGGGCGGGCAGTGGCGGGTCAGGAGGGGGACGGCGGATCCGGCAGCCCGGCGGCGATCGCGGCGAACGCCTCGTCGACGAAGTCGCGCAGGGGGCGCGTGTCGTTGTCGGCGGACCAGCGCAGCATCGCGGTGTGGAAGGCAGCACTGGTGACAGCGGTGATGAGCGGCGGGAGGCCGTGGTCGGGCCCTACGCCGAGGCGGGTGGCGATGACCGAGACCATGGCTCGCTCCGTCGCGATGTTGCCGGACACCAGCCGGGGCAGCAGCGCGGGGTTCTGGGTGATGACCGCCAGCCGCAGCCGCCACAACTCCCGGTCGGCCTGGATCGTGTCGATCGCCTCGTCGAGGGCGAGCCGGACGGCCTGCAACGTCGGCACCTGCGCAGGTGTGGCCGCCAGACGCGCCACGACCGGGTTGCCGTCGAGCGCCGGGTCGTCGGTGAGTGCCTCGTCCTTGCAGGTGAAGTAGTTGAAGAAGGTCCGCGAGGACACGTCCGCGGCCTCGCTGATCTCCTCCACCGTCACGTGCTCCAGGCCGCGTTCGGCGACCAGCCGCAGCGCGGCGGCGGTCAGCGCGGCCCGCGTTTGCGCCTTCTTGCGGTCGCGACGCCCGGGCGCGGCTTGGTCGGTGTCGGTCACGCGAGCGAGATTAGGAGCGAACTTGCACAGCCTGCAAGTTTTTAGAGTGTGAAGTGATCTTCCTGACTCGCGATGCTGGTCGGAGCCGGACGGATCGGTCGCTCGGTGCGGGGCACGGCGCCGGTGGTCTCCAGGATGAGCCCGGCGACCAGGTCCGGGTCGTCGCTCATCGGCACGTGCCCGCACCTGGGCAGCGTCACCACCCGTGCCGCCGGCAGGCCCGCCCGGGCCCGCTCGGCCTGGTGGACGCCGAATATCCGGTCGCAGTCCCCCCAGCCGATGGTCACCGGCACCGTCGCGTCGGACAGACGAAGGCAGTCGAGGCGATAGTCGCGGGCGGCTCGGGCCACGGCGTTGAAGCCGACCCCGCGTCGCAGGGCGAGCGCGTCGCCCAGCGCGCGCTCGACATCCAGCAGCGTCGGGCGGGCCATCAGCGGCGCGAAGCACAACGCCCGCAGGTACGCCGAGCGCAGCGCGACCCGCATGATCGGGGTGGGCAGGTACGAGTTGGCCCGCAGCATCCGAAGGATGGCCAGCGCCCGTCGGCGCTCCGCCGGGGTGAAGAAGCCGGCGGGGGAGAAGGCGGTGGCCGAGGCGGCCGCCCCCGTCGCCGCAAGCTCCAGGGCGATCGCCCCACCGAGGCTGTAGCCGGCGACGTGCGGACGCTCCAGCCCCCACTCGGTCAGCGCCAGCAGGACCCCGGCCACGGTGGCGGCCATGTCGGCGGGCATGCCGGTGCCCGGCACCGGAGAGTTCCCGAATCCGGGCAGATCGAGCGCGATCACCTCGTGGTGGGCGGTGAGCCGCTCGAACACCGGCTCCCACGCCTGATGGCGGTGACCGATGCCGTGGATGAGCAGGAGGGGCTCGCCGCTGCCCGCACGTCGGAAATGAATGCTCATGACTGCCCTCCCACCGACGTCCTGCCGAAGGAACGCCCGAGCTGGCGTACCTCGTCTTCCATCTGGCCGACCATGGTCTGGCCGCCGAAGCGGGTGATCAACGCGTCCGAGAGGCCGCTCAGCACCACCGGCCGCAGCGCCTGCACCATGGCGAGCGACCGTGGCACGTACACCTTGCGCCTGCGACGCTCGATGCCGTGGAGCAGGCCCTCGACGCACTGCTCGACGGGTACGACGGTGTTCAACGGCCACGGGAGCCGGCGCAGCGTGGCGCGGAACGACGGCAGGTCGTCTTGGATGTCGCGGACCAGGTCGGTGTCGATCCAGATCGGATGCGCCGTGCCGACGGTGACGCCGCGCGGGCGGGTCTCCAGGCGCAGCACGTTCGCGAACTGCTCCACGCCCGCCTTGGACGCGCAGTAGGCGGCCATCCCGGGCATCGCCGTGAAGGCGGCGGCCGACGAGACGATCAGGACGTGGCCACGAGCGGCGGTGACGTGCGGCAGCGCCGCGCTGACCGTGCGGATCGCGCCGCAGAGGTTCACCTCGACGGTACGGACCAGCGCGTCGACCGGTCCGACGGCGACGGTGCCGAGGTTCGCGATGCCCGCGTTGGCCACGACGACGTCGATGCCGCCGAAGCGGTCCACTGTGGAGACAACTGCGGCGTCCAACGCCGCCTGATCGGTGACGTCACACTCGTACCAGTGCGCGTCGAGGTCGGCGCTGAGCTGTTCGAGCAGCTCGCCCTCCAGACCGACGAGGGCGACGCGGGCCCCGCGGCCGACGGCCTCGCGGGCCAGTCGCGCCCCGATGCCGCGCGCCGCGCCGGTGATGAACAGGACCTTGCCTGCCAGGTCATACCGCATCGGCGTGCTCCCGCTCCGGTTCGTTGGGGGTGCTGCCGGTCGAGGCGATGTGGTAGTCGGCCGGGCGGAACCGGCGCAGCCTCATCCGGAAGCTGGCGGCGAAGCCCGGCCAGATGGTGGTGTTGCGGCCGGTGGCGTCGAGGTACCAGCTCGAACAGCCGGTCTGCCAGACGGTGCCGGTCATCTTCTGGTCGACCCGCTCGGTCCAGCGTCGTTGCGCCTGCGCGGTGGGCTCGATGGCCTGGATGCCCCTGGCCCGCATGTGACGCAGGGCCGCGAGCACCAGGCGTAGCTGCGCCTCGATCATCAGCACCACCGAGGTGTGCCCGAGCCCGGTGTTCGGGCCGAGCAGGAAGAACAGGTTGGGGAAGCCGGCGATGGCCGTGCCCCGGTACGCGTGCATGCTGGGGGTCCATGCGTCGCCCAGGCTGCGCCCGGCCCGGCCGTGGATGCGGCGTACGACGGGGGAGTCGGTGACGTGGAAGCCGGTCCCGAGGATGATCGTGTCCGCCCGGTGGTGGACGCCGTCGTCGGTGACGAGACCGTCCGGCACGATCCGGGCGATGCCGGCGGTGACCACGTCGACGTTCGGCCGGGTGAGCGACGGCCAGTAGTCGTTGGAGATCAACACTCGCTTGCAGCCCATCGCGTAGCGGGGGGTGAGCTTGTCCCGCAGGATCGGATCGGGAACCTGACGCCGCAGCGTACGCAGGGACCGGCGCGAGACGAGGCGGTTGACCGTCGGGTGCAGGAAGCCCAGGCCCATGCTCTCGCGTAGCAGATAAAGCCCTGCCCGGGCGGCCCGCTGCGCACCGGGCACGGTGCGGAACGCGGCCTGCTCGACCCCGCTGATCCGGCGCGACAACCTCGGCATGATCCAGGCGGGAGTGCGCTGGAACAGCGTCAGCTTCTCGACCGTCGGCTGGATCTGTGGCACGAACTGGATGGCCGAGGCGCCGGTGCCGATCACCGCGACGCGCCGGCCGGTCAGGTCGTGGTCGTGCCGCCAACGGGCGGAGTGGAACACGGTGCCGGCGAACTCCTCGATTCCGGGCAGGTCGGGGATGGCCGGGTCGCTGAGCGGGCCGGCGGCACAGATCAGGACCCGGGCGCTGTGGTCGCCGCCCGAGGTGCGCAGCAGCCAGCGTTGGCGTTGGTCGTCCCACCTCGCCTCCAGTACCTCGTGGCGCAACCGCAACCTCGGACGAATGCCGAAGCGGTCGACGCAGCCGCGCAGGTAGTCCCAGATCTCCGGCTGGCTGGAGAAGGTGTTCGACCAGCCGGGGTTGGGGGCGAAGGAGAACGAGTAGAGGTGCGACGGGACATCGCAGGCGCAGCCCGGGTAGCTGTTGTCACGCCAGGTGCCGCCGACGTCCTCGCCACGGTCGAAGACGACAAAATCGGTGAACCCGGCCCGCTGTAGGCGGATGGCGGCGCCCAGGCCACCGAAGCCGGCGCCGATGATGGCAACGTCTGTCTCCATTCACTCCTCCGTGAGCTCTGGCGCTGTCGGGTCGGCCACCGGCGGCCAGGGCGGATCGCCCACGCCGGTGATTCGTACGCCGCCCCACGGATCGACCTCGGCCAGTCGGGCCGCCCGGACGCGGTCGGCGATGCGCACCTCGACGTCGCGCCGGCCGGAGCGCAGCAGATGGGCCACCCGTGGCTCGGGCTCGATCCGTCCGCCCCAGTGGAAGCGGCCGTCGACCGGCTCCCACCGCCCGCTGAGGTGCACCCGCACCGTGGTGCCCTCGACACCCGCCGGGCCGTGGTAGCTCACGGCACGATCCGCTCGTGGGCGCGGGTCAGCTCGTGCGGCAGGTCAGCGCTGGCCCGTACCCCCTCGATGCCGCTCCACAGCAGGGCGGTCAGGTAGTCGGTGAGGGCGGCCCGGCTGATCGGCTGGCCGTGCGTGGTCCACCAGTCGCCGACCGCCTGCACGAAACCCACCAGGCCGTACGCCCAGGGCTCGGCGGGACCGGCGTCCAGGCCCAGCGTGCGTAGCCGGTCGCCGATCACCCGGGCGAGCCCGGCGGCCACCTGCCGGCTGGTGCCGGCGATCACCTGGTGGATGCCGGGGTCGCCGGACTGGTGCATGAGGAACCGGTAGAGCCTCGGCTCCGACTCGATCACGCCCAGGTAGGCGTCGATCGTCGCTTCGACCAGGTCACGTTCCTCGCGGACCTGTTCGACGGCGGGCGCGATGGCGTCGACCATCCGGGCCGACACCACCTCGCTGACAGCGACCCAGAGCTGCGACTTGTCGGCGAAGTAGCGGTACAGGACCGGTTTGCTGACGCCCGCGGCGGCGGCCACCTGTTCCATGTCGACCTCCGGCCCGTGCCGCAGCAGCGCCTGCACGGCGGCACCGACCAGTTGCTGCCGTCGTTGCTCACGATGGTCTGCCCAGCGGTCCCGGCGGCCGTTGCCCTTCGCTTTCGGGCTGCCGTCGGGGGGTGTGGCAGGCGGGTCGGACGCATTGACACCCGTGCGCGGCGGTTGCATGCTACTACTCGTAACAGTTACTGGTCGTCACGTCAATATGGAGGAGCCATGGAGGCGGCGGAAACCGGGCGTGCGGCAGTCGCCGAGCGCCTGCTCACGTCCTCATTGCGGACCAGCTACGACCCCACCGTCGAGATCGACTGGGACGCCCCGCACACCCCCGGCGCCTACTGGCTTCCGCCACAGCGCAGCAGCCTCTACGGCACGACGCTGTGGGACCAGCTCAGCGAGGAGCAGCGCGTCGAGCTGACCAGGCACGAGGTGGCCAGCGCGGCCAGCGCCGGGCTGTGGTTCGAGACGATCCTCATGCAGATGCTGATCCGGGAGTACTACCGCGCCGACCCGACCAGCCGGCAGGCCCAGTACGCGTTGACCGAGGTCGCCGACGAGTGCCGACACTCCATCATGTTCGGCCGGCTGATCGAGGCGATGGGTTGTCCGGTCTACCGCGCGAGCACTGTCGACCACCACCTCGGGCGGTTTCTGAAGGCGACCGCCAGCGGCCCTCGGATGTACGCCGCGATCCTCATCGCGGAGGAGATCCTCGACGCGTTCCAGCGCGAGATCATGGCGGACGAGTCACTCCAGCCGCTCATCCGGATGGTGTCCCGCATCCATGTGGTGGAGGAGGCGCGACACGTCCGGTTCGCCCGCGAGGAGCTGGCCGCCGCGGTCGCGGCCACCGGTCCGGTGGGCATGGCGTACGCCCGGCTGCTGGTCGGTCGCGCAGCCCACACGATCGCCAATCGCCTGGTCCATCCCGACGTGTACGCGGCGGTGGGCATTCCGCCGGCGGTCGGTCGGGCCGCTGCCCGCGCCAACCCGCACTGGCGTGCCACGCTGCGCTGGTCCGCGGCGCGGGTGCACGCCAACCTGGCGGACGTTGGCCTGGTCGCTGGGCCGGGGCGTCTGCTGTGGGCCCGGGCCGGGCTGATCTGACCCGACGTCCTGGTCAGGCCCGTTCGACCCGCGCCTGCTGGTGATCGGTCAGCCGCAGCCCCACACCGCGCACCACATCGATGGTGGCTTTGGTGCCCAGGTCGTGTAGCTTGCGCCGCAGCCGCTTGACCAGCGACTGTACGTCCGCCTTGCGTTCGCGTCCCTCGTCACCCCAGACCGACCGGTGCAGCTCGGCGTAGCTCCAGACCCGCGCCGGCTCGGTGATCAGGCAGGTCAGCAGGTCGTGTTCCAGGCGGGTGAGGTCGATCTCGCGGTCACCGCAGCGGGCGCTGGAACGGGCCGAGTCGATCACCAGGGCGGCGACCGGGGTCGGTTCGGACGGGGCGGCTGCCTGCTGCGGGGCGGCGATCAGCCGGCGCAGCTCGTCGAGGTCGGCGACCAGCAGCAGCGGTGCGATGCCGTCGAGAAGCTCCGCGAGCCGGATGCGCTCAGCCGGCGACGGGGTCACCGCGATGAGCAGTGGGAACGGCTCGTCGGCCGAATAACCCCTGTTCACCGTTGCCTCGTCGTCCTCGGCCACCGCACCGCCCGGGATCGATGGGCATCCCTGCCCAGCTCTCGTCATGGTTCTGACAATGATTGGCAAGCACGCCGCCAGCCAGGGCAACTCTTAGCGACAAGTTGCTCACGGCAAGTTCTTGATCGTCCGTTCTTCTCGATCATAGTGTCCACTCGGGCAACCGGCGTGACCCGCGCGGTGCATGGGGGAGGTCCACCATGGCCCATTACACCCTGGGTCGTTCTGAGGGAGGCAGCACCGATGTTCAGACGTCCACAATGGCGGCGCGCGGCCAGATCACTGGTCAGCGCCGGCGCGGCGACGATCCTCGCCGCGACATGCTTGGCGACGATCAGCTCGGGCGCGCAGGCCGCGCCGGGCGGTGCGATGGGGGCGGGCGCCCAGACCGGGGACAAGATCCGACCGGAGCTCGCGAAGCAGCTCCAGGCCAAGAGTGAAGGGGACTTCTGGATCCGGTTCAAGGACCGGGCCGACCTGAGCAAGGCCAGCGCCATCAAGGACTGGTCGAAGCGTGGCACGGCGGTGGCGGACGCGCTGCGCAAGACGGCCGCCGCGAGCCAGGGCAAGATCCGGGCCGACCTCGACAGCTCGGGCACCAAGTACCAGACCTTCTGGGCCACCAACGCCATCAAGGTGAACAGCGGTTCGCTGGCGATGGCCCAGAAGTTCGCCGGGTACTCGGAGGTCGAGGGCCTCTACGCCCCGGTCTCGTACAAGGTGCCGGAGACGACCAAGGGCACCGACGAGAAGACCGTGAACGCCCTGGAGTGGGGCATCGCCAACATCAACGCCGACGACGTCTGGTCCCAGTACGGCGTCAAGGGCGAGGGCATCACCATCGCGAACATCGACACCGGTGTGCAGTTCAACCACCCGGCGCTGGTGAACTCCTACCGCGGCAACAACGGCGACGGGACGTTCGACCACAACTACAACTGGTTCAACGCCGCCAACGCGACCGGGGCCTGCGCCACCGCCCCCTGTGACGGCGACGGCCACGGTACGCACACCATGGGCACCATGGCCGGCTCCGACGGCGCGAACCAGATCGGTGTCGCCCCCGGGGTCAAGTGGATCGCGGCGAACGGTTGCTGCCCCAGTGACGCCGCGCTGATCAATTCTGGTCAGTGGATGCTCGAACCGCTGGACCTCAACGGTCAGAACGCGGACGCGAGCAAGCGCCCGAACATCATCAACAACTCGTGGGGCACCCGGGACCCGTCCAACGAGCCGTTCATGGAGGACGTGACGGACGCCTGGACCGCTTCCGGGATCTTCGGCACCTGGTCCAACGGCAACAGCGGGCCGGCATGCGAGACCAGTGGCTCGCCGGGCAGCCTCGCCAGCAACTACTCGACCGGCGCGTACGACGTCAACAACAACGTCGCCGGCTTCTCCGCCCGCGGCGTCGGTCAGAACGGCGAGATCAAGCCCAACATCTCCGCGCCGGGCGTGAACGTCCGGTCGAGCATCCCGGGCAGCGCCTACGGCACCATCAGCGGCACCTCGATGGCCGCACCGCACCTCGCGGGCGCGATCGCGCTGCTGTACTCGGCGGCGCCGTCGCTGGTCGGCGACGTCAACGCGACCCGCGCGCTGCTCAACGGCGCCGCGATCGACAAGGCCGACGACCAGTGTGGCGGCACCGCCGCCGACAACAACGTCTACGGCGAAGGCCGACTGGACGCCCTCGCCCTGCTCAACGCCGCCCCGACCGGCGACATCGGCACGCTGGCCGGCACGGTCACCGACGCGACCTCCGGCGCCCCGATCGCCGGGGCGACGCTGACGCTCACCGGCCCCTCCGAGCGTGAGCTGACCACCGGTGCCGACGGCAAGTTCTCCACCCAGCTTCCCGCCGGCGACTACCAGGTCGCCGTCGCGGCGTTCGGGTACGGCAGCACCACCAAGACGGCGACGGTCGCCAAGGGCGCGACCACGACGCTCAACGTCGCCCTCACGGCGGTGCCGAGCGTCAACGTCACCGGAGCGGTCACCGACGGATCCGGCCACGGCTGGCCGTTGTACGCCAAGGTGACCGTGACGGGGGTGTCCGGCGTCTACGACCACACCACCCCGTCGAACGGCCGCTACAGCATCAAGCTGCCGGCCGGGCAGACGTACACCCTGAAGTACGAGCCGCAGTACCCGGGCTACCAGACCGTCACCAAGCAGGTCGTGGTCGGCTCGGGCAACGTCACCGCCAACGTCGCCGTGCCGGTGGACAGCAACGCCTGCACCACCGCCCCCGGGTACACGAACGGCTCCGACGGTGAGTACGAGACCTTCGACGCCACGACCACGCCGGCCGGCTGGACCGTCGTCGACAACGCGGGCAGCGGTCAGGTCTGGAAGTTCACCGACGACGGCGACCGGGGCAACCTGACCGGCGGCAGCGGCAACTTCGCGATGATCGACAGCGACGCGTACGGGGCGGGCACCAGCCAGGACACCTCGCTGGTCAGCCCGGTGGTCGACCTGACCAGCGTCACGGCCCCGGTCATCCGGTTCAACCAGGACTTCAACCAGCTCAACGACGACACCGCCGACGTGGACCTCAGCATCGATGGCGGTGTCACCTGGACCAACGTGCTCCGGCAGGAGACGGACGTCCGGGGGCCGAAGCTGACCGAGATCCCGATCCCGCAGGCGGCCGGTAAGGCGCAGGTGCAGGTGCGGTTCCACTACTACGACGCCTCGTACGAGTGGTGGTGGGAGGTCGACAACGTCCTGATCGGCAGCCAGGTCCTCTGCGTGCCGGTCGACGGCGGTCTGGTCGTCGGCAACGTCCGCGACAAGAACGACGACAGCTACGTCAACGGCGCGACCGTCACCAGCAAGGACCGGCCCGCCGAGAAGGCCGTCACCGTGGCGACCCCGGACGACCCGGGGCTGGCCGACGGCTTCTACTGGATCTACTCGTCGCTGACCGGCGAGCACCCGTTCACGGCGACCGCCGGCAACTACGTCAGCCAGACCAAGCAGGTCGACGTCGAGGCCGACTGGGCGACCACCGCGAACTTTCAGCTCGCGGCCGGTCGACTGGCGGTGACGCCGACGCAGTTGAGCGCGACGCTCCAGATGCCCAACGGCAAGACCAGCAAGTCGTTCACTGTGACGAACACCGGCGGCGCGCCCGTCGAGGTCAAGTTCGGTGAGCGGGACAACGGGTTCGAACTCCTGCGGGCGGACGGCTCCACTGTCACCCGGCAGCAGGTGCTCGGGTCCAGCGGCGCGCCGGAGCAGCGGCTCACCGTACCGACGTCGTTCGCCGCCAAGGCGTCCGGCAAGGAGGCCAAGGCGGCTGCCGCGGCGGCCGGCCCGCAGGCGGCGCCGTGGACCGACATCGCCAACTACCCGGCCACGATCATGGACAACCGGGTGGTGAACCTGGACGGCAAGGTGTATTCGATCGGTGGTGGCGACGGTGAAGCCTCCACCACCAAGAACTACGCCTACGACCCGGCCGCGCAGACCTGGACGGCGATCGCCGACCTTCCCGGCGCGCGTAACGCGGTGACCGCGGGCGTGGTGAACGGCAAGATCATCGTCAGCGGTGGCTGGGGCGACTCCGGCCCGGACTCCGCCACCTGGTCGTACGACCCGGGGGCCAACACCTGGACGGAACTGGCCGACAACCCGGCACCGCGGGCCGCAGCCGGTCAGGCCGTCGTCGACGGCAAGCTGTACGCGGTCGGTGGCTGCACAACGGCGGCCTGTCTGCCGATGTCGAACAGCGTCGTCCGGTACGACCCGACCGGTGACACGTGGGAGACGATGGCCAACTACCCGAAGTCGGTGGCCTTCGCCTCCTGCGGCGGGATCGACGGCGTCCTCTACTGCACCGGCGGCAACGACGGATCCGCCGCGCAGAAGTCCAGCTACGCCTTCGACCCGGGTGCCAACACCTGGACCGCCGTCGCCGACGCCCCGGCCGACAACTGGGCCAGCTCGTACGCCGTCGCCAGCGGCAAGCTCCTCGTCGTCGGCGGCTCGCAGGGCGGGGCCATCAGCAACGCCGGCTTCGCCTTCGACCCGGCCGCCGGTTCGTGGTCCAACCTGCCCAACGCCAACACCGCGCGGTACCGCGGCGGCGCGGCGTGCGGCTTCTACAAGATCGGCGGCTCGTCCGGCAGCTTCAACGCGGCCCCGGACAGCGAGGTGCTCCCGGGCTTCGAGGGATGCTCCGAGTCGGCGGCCGACGTCAGCTGGATGACCATCGACAAGTCGGCGGTCACTCTCGCACCGGGTGCGAAGGTCACCGTCACCGTCGGTCTGACGGCGAACGTGGACCAGCCGGGCACCTACTCCGGCGCGGTCGCGATCTCCGAGAACACCCCGTACTCGGTGGCACCGGTCGCGGTGACCATGACCGCGAACCCCCCGAAGACCTGGGGCAAGCTCATGGGTACGGTCACCGGCACCAGCTGCCAGGGTGCGACCTCGCCGCTCACCGGCGCGGTCGTGCAGGTCGACTCGTGGGCGGCGTCGTACACCTTCGCCACCGACGCCGAGGGCAAGTACGCCTACTGGGTGGACCGCCGCAACAACCCGCTCACGATGATCGTGGCCAAGGACGGCTGGAAGCCGCAGACCCGTCAGACCAGGATCGACACCGCCACCCCGACGGTGGAGAACTTCGGGTTGGCGCCCATCAGGTGCTGACGCCTGAGCACTAGCCGAAGAAGTCCGGCCCGCCTGGTCCCCGACCAGGCGGGCCGGACCGCGCCCGGGGTGATCAGACGGGCGCGAGCCGGAAGCCGACGCCGCGTACCGAGTGGATCGTCGCCGTGGCGTTGAGACTGGCGAGCTTGCCGCGCACCCGGCGGACCACCGAGTGGATGTCGGAGCCCCGGCCGAGGTGCCGGTTGCCCCAGACCTCGAGGTGCAGGCGCTCGTAGGTCCAGACCTGACCGGGCGCGTGCACCAGGCAGAGCAGGACGTCGTGCT
The DNA here is from genome assembly GCF_040648775.1 of Micromonospora sp. NPDC049089. Lineage (NCBI taxonomy): Bacteria > Bacillati > Actinomycetota > Actinomycetes > Micromonosporales > Micromonosporaceae > Micromonospora > Micromonospora sp. NPDC049089. The sequence continues at coordinate 17,211 of NZ_JBEZEH010000014.1, read as the reverse complement.
CCAGCCGGGTCAGGTCGATTTCCTGGTCGCGCCAGCGCAGCACCCGGCGGTCGGAGTCGACGGCCAGATCCGGTGGCGGTGGCTGTGGGCTCGGTGTCACCTCGGCGAGCGCCGCGGTGGTCGGGGGAGCCGGGGCGGCAGGCGCCTCGATCACCCCGAGGAAGTCTCGTGCCTGGTCGACTGTCGAGACGATAAGGAAGGCGTCACTGCCGCCGAGCAGCCGGGCCAGATGTCGCCGCTCGGCCGGCGAGGATGCGATGCCGATGACCAGGCTGGCCACTGGAGTTCCCTGCATTTGCCAACACCTTCCGGTTCCCCAACTCACTCCGGATGGATTTTTCGCACTGCCGACCGAAACATCGATCGGCGTCCTGACCCTAGTGGTGGCTGATCTCGGCTGGGTAAAACATAGTTGCATGTAAGCATGTGAATCCCATCGAGCCGTCCGGGCCCGCCCGGCCACACCGCCGACGATCCGCTTCTCCGGAAGCGGTGGGGGTGGTTGTGACAGAACCAAGACAATCCGAGGACGGGGTACGGACCTGCCGAAGCGAGCATGGTCGCCATGTCCATCGGATCGTTGTACTCCGTCGGGCGGTCGACGCCCGGTTCGGCGCGACCGCTGCCCCACGCCCGCGCCGCGGTGCCCCTGGGGGTTCGGCTGCTCGCGGCGGCGCTGTCCGGTCTGGTTGCCCTGACCCTCACCGCCGCCGTCTTCGTGCGGACGTACCCCGGGCAGTGGCTGGACGGGGTTCTCCTGCCACGCGCCGAGCGGGGCGGAGGCTACGAGCAGCAGACCGTGCTGGTGGGCCCGGCCAAGACCGTGCTGGCCACCTTCGGCAGTCCGACCCTCATCGCGGCAGTGCTCGGTGTGGTGCTGCTGGTGGGTGTGCTTCGCCGGCGGCTGGTGGCGGGTGTCGTCGGTGTGGGCATCGTCGTCTGCGCGGTGCTGCTGGCCGGCGCGGTGAAATCGGAGCTGCCCCGCCCGGATCTGGAGGTCCTGAGCTCCACCACCCACAACAGCTTCCCCAGCGGCCATGTCGCGGCGGCGACCGCCCTGCTGCTGGCGTTCATGCTGGTTCTGCCCGGGTGGGCCCGGCGCTGGCTGGCGGCGCCGGGCGCGGCCGGGGTCTCGGTGATCGCCGCCGCCACGATGATCGCGGGCTGGCACCGGTTCAGCGACGTGCTCGGTGGCGTACTGCTGGGGGTGACCCTGTTCTGCCTGGCCTCGGCAGCGTTGGCTACCTGGTCCGGCGACCGCGACACGACAGGCGGTTCGGACGGCGGCAGCCTCTGGCGCAGGCTGGCCGAGGCGGCGGTCGGGCTGGTCGTGCTGGTCTGGGCGCTCCTGGTGGTCGTGCCCGGTCTGGCCGCCTCGGTGCAGCGAGGCTTGTTGATCGCCATCGTGGCCGCGGCCGCCTCGACGATGGCGCTGGTGGGGGCGGTGGTGTTCCTGGTGCGGTCGACGGGTTTCGCGGTGCCGCTCTCCCCGCGGAGCCCTCCGCAGCCACCGTCGACGACCGAAACCCGAAAGATCTCATGATGGGATACTTGCCGACATGTCCCAGGTGCTGTTGATCGAAGACCACCAGACGGTGCGCGACGGACTGCAGTTGGCGCTCACCCGACAGGGCCACACCGTGCACGCGGTGGGCACCGGTGAGCAGGGGTTGGAGCGGCTGCGCACGACCCCGTCCGATGTCGTGGTCCTCGATCTCATGCTGCCCGGGATGGACGGGTTCGAGGTCTGCCGCCGGATCCGGCAGCTCGGCGACCTGCCGATCATCATGCTCACCGCCCGCAACGACGACATGGACGTGGTCGCGGGCCTGGAGGCCGGCGCCGACGACTACGTGGTCAAGCCCGTGCAGGCCCGGGTGCTGGAGGCGCGCATCCGCGCGGTGCTGCGACGGACCGGTGGCGACTCGCGGCGTGGCGGCGACCGGACCGGCCCGGAACAGCACGGTGAGTTGACCATCGACCGGGCCGCGCTGGTGGTCAGCAAGGACGGAACGCCGGTCAGCCTCGCGCCGACGGAGCTGCGGCTGCTGCTCGAACTCTCGCATACGCCGGGCCAGGTGCTCAGCCGCCAGCAGCTGCTGGAGGCCGTCTGGGAGCACGGGTATCTCGGCGACTCGCGACTCGTCGACGCGTGCGTCCAGCGGGTACGCGCCAAGATCGAGGCCGACTCGTCGGCGCCGGTCTTCATCCAGACGGTGCGTGGTTTCGGATACCGGTTCGGGCCGCTGTGACGCTGTGGCGCCGGGCCGGCGCATGGGTCTCGGGTCTACGGGTCCGGCTCCTCCTGGCGTTCGCGCTGCTGGGCGTGACCACGACGGTGGCGGTGGCCGGTGGCAGCTATTTCCAGGCTCGGACCGTCGTCCTGCAGCAGGCGCAAGACGCCGCCGTGATGTCGCTGACCGACCAGCTCACCAAGGTCTACCCGATCGTCCAGCTGCCGCCGACCCAGGACGACCTCGAACAGTTGGCCCAGCGCCTCAGCGACCGGGAGAGCTTCGCGGTGGTCGTCTATCGGGACATGCGGGCGCAGGGCGGCCCCGACCTCGCCGACCCGCTCACCCCCGAGCTGCGGCAGAAGGTCCGTGATGGTCGCATCGCCTGGCAGCGGGTCTCACTCGACGGAGAACCCGCACTGCTCATCGGTACCCAGTTGGCACTCGACCGCTCGGACGGCACGTCCCGCCCGTCCGGGCTGGAGGTCTACTCGGTGCGCAATCTCGTGCCCGAGCAGCAGAGCATCGACCGGCTCGCCAACAGGGCATGGCTGACCGGCGGGTTGTCCCTGGTCCTCGCCGTCCTGCTGGCCCTGCTGTCCGCCCGTGGAGTCCTGCGACCCGTCCGCGACCTCAGCCGGGCGGCGCGCCGCCTCGGTGAGGGCGACCTGAGCACCCGGTTGACGGTCCGGGGCGCCGACGAACTGGCGGATGTGGCACGGACCTTCAACGACACCGCCGGCACCCTGGAGCGGCAGGTCGGCGAGCTGCGGCGGTTGGAATCCGACGCCCGCCGCTTCGTGGCCGACGTCTCGCACGAACTCCGGACGCCGTTGGCCGCGATGACGGCGGTCACCGACGTGCTCGACGAGGAGGCGGAACACCTTCCCGGGGACGCGGGCCGGGCCGCCCGGCTGGTTAGCCAGGAGACGCAGAACCTGACCCAACTGGTCAACGACCTCATCGAGATCAGCAGGTTCGACTCCGGCACCGCGCGGCTCGCCCTGGACGACGTGGACGTGGCCGCGGCGGTCACCGCGACCCTGCGGATCCGCGGCTGGCTGGACCGGGTACGAACGGAGTTGCCACCCGGCATCGTGGCCCGACTGGACCCCCGCCGACTGGACGTCATCGTCGCCAACCTGGTCGGCAACGCCTTCCGGCACGGTGCCGAGCCGGTGTCGGTGCGACTCGGCGCCGACCCGGACTGGGTCACCATCGAGGTGGCCGACCGGGGGCCCGGACTGGACCCGGAGGTGCTGCCACACGTCTTCGACCGCCTCTACAAGGCCGACACCGCGCGAACCCGCTCCGAGGGCAGCGGCCTCGGTCTCGCCATCTCCTGGGAGAACGCGCGCCTGCACTGCCACGGGGAGCGACGGGGGAGTCTCGTCGCGGGCAACGGCACCCACGGCGGCGCGGTGTTCACCCTCCGCCTGCCTCGCGAAACGGCCGACACCGGAGGTGCCTGGTGACCGGCCGACAGACGGGCCGCGCGCTGCTCGCCGGCGGACTGCTTCTGACGCTGGTCGCGGCGGGCTGCGGGGTACGACCCAGCACTGTCATCACCGGTCGCCCGCCGGTCAGCGGCTCCGCCCAGGGTGCATGGCTCTACCTGCTCGCGCGGGGCGAACTGGAGCTGGTCCTCCGCCCGGTCAACACGGCCCCGTCGCCCGCCGCCGCGCTCTCGCTGCTCGCGGCCGGTCCCCAGGCGAACGAACGTGCCCAGGGTTTCACCAGCGACGTTCCGGCGGGCCTGGACCCGGTCACGGTGACGGCGGGAACCGGTCGGACCGGTGACCTCACGGTGCGGGCGGACATCGCCGCGCGGGCGTTGTCAGAGCAGGCGGTCGACCAGATCATCTGCACGACGGTCGCCGCCGCGGCGCAGGTCAGCGCGGCGACCACCAACACCACCGTCACCATCGTCGGCTCGGACGGCGACCGAGGGCCTCGGGCGTGCCCGATCAGGTGACCGGGCGCCGACTCACACCAGGTGGTCGACCGCGCGTTGCGGCCGGGGCAACCCGCTGTGGTGGCCGTGGTCCTGGTCGGCCAGCGCGCCGGCGATCAGGATGTCGATCAGGGCGGCGAAGCCGATGCCGGCCTGCTGCCAGATCTGCGGGAACTGGGACGCGGCGGTGAAACCGGGGAACGTGTTGACCTCGTTAACGATGGGCTCGGGTGACCCCTCGGTGGGCAGGAAGAAGTCGACCCGCAGCAGCCCACGGCAGTCGAGGGCCTGGAAGGCGCGAATCGCCCGGTTCTGAAGCACCTCGGTGGTCGCCGCGTCGAGCGGGGCGGGAATCTGGAAGGTCGCCCCGCCGTCGTACTTCGCGTCGTAGTCGAAGAAGCCGGCGCCGGTCACCCGGATCTCCAGCGGCGGACCGGCCTGCACCCGGCCGTCCGGGTGCTGGAGGACGGCCACGTCGATCTCGCGTCCCCGCGCCCCCTGCTCGACGAGCACCTTCGGGTCGACCTGGCGGGCCTGCTCCAGCGCGGCGGGAACTCCCGCCCAGTCGTCCACCCTGGCGACGCCCAGGCTGGACCCGGCACGGGCCGGCTTGACAAAGACCGGCAGCTCCAGCCGACGCTGGTCCTCGGCCGACAGGGCCTCACCGGGACGCAGGGTCACCCCCGGGCTGACCCGCAGACCCTCCGCCGCGAGGAGCCGCTTGGTGACCCCCTTGTCCATGCCGGCGGCGCTGGCGAAGACACCGTTGCCGACGTACGGCACGCCGAGCCACTCCAGCAGCGACGACACGGTGCCGTCCTCGCCGTACGGGCCGTGCAGGGCCGGAAACACCACGTCCTGGGCGCGCAGGACACGCAACGCAGCGGGCAGGGGCGTCGGTCGACCGCCGACGTGCCACCCGCCGTCGCGGTCGATGAGCACCTCGGTGACCTGGTACCGCTCACGGTCCAGGTGGGCGAGGATGCTCGCCGCCGAACGGCAGGACACGTCGTGCTCGCCGCTCTGCCCGCCGTACAGCACTGCCAGTCGGGTTGTCATGAGTTCCGTGCCCTTCCATGGAGGTGCTCGCGGGCCACCCGGGCCCCGATGCCGGTCAAGATCTCGTGTGGGTTGGTGTCGGCCCAGCGGGCCCACTCGACGACCGTCGGAGGGTGCTGGTCGCCCTCGGCCGGGCCGAACACCACGACCGGGTCGCCGATCGTCACGGGAAGATCCCCGGCGTCGACAACGCACTGGTCCATGGCGATGCGCCCGACGATCGGGCATCGCCGGCCGGCGAGCCACACCGAGGCGCTGCCACCCGCGGCCCGGGGCAGCCCGTCGGCGTAGCCGAGCGGCAGCAGCGCCAGCGTGGTCGGTGTGCCGGTCACGTGGTCGGGCCCGTAGGACACGCCCGTGCCGGCCGGCACCCGCTTGACGTTGACCACGTTCGTCCGCAGAGTCATCGCGGGGTGCAGCCCGAACTCACCCGGACCGCTCACGCCGAACGGGTCCACGCCGTAGAGGGCGATCCCGATCCGGCAGAGGTCGAATCGGGTCCGCGGTGCGGAGAGCGCGGCCGCCGAGTTGGCCAGGTGGACGAGATCGGGGTCCAGGCCGGCCGACCGTGCGGTCCGCAGCGCCTCCTCGAAGATCGCCACCTGACGGGTGAGCGCCGGGGCGCCCGGCAGGTCGGCGTCGGCGAGATGGGACCACACCCCGCGCACCCGGATCCCGCCCTCTCGTTCGTACTTGCGGGCCCAACCGACCAACTCGGGCCAGTCGTCCCCGGCGGCCCCGTTGCGGGACAACCCGGTGTCCGCCTTGAGCTGCACCATCGCCGGTGCGCCGAGCAGGCGGGCCGCGTCGGCGACGGCGTGCAGGTGCGTCGTCGTGGACACGCCGACGTCGACGCCGTTCTTGATCAAGATACCGAAGTCGTCATCCGGACCGTGCAGCCAGCTCAACGTGGGCGCTGTCACACCCGCCTCGCGCAGGGTCAGCGCCTCGGCCGTCGAGGTCACTCCCAGCCAGGAGGCGCCGGCGCGCAGCGCGGCCCGGGCCACCTGCACCGCCCCGTGGCCGAACCCGTCGGCCTTCACCACCGCCATCAGTCCGGTGCCGGCGACCGACGCGATCGTCCGCACGTTGCTGGCGATCGCGTCCAGGTCGACCAGGGCTTCGGCGAGGGCGCTCATCCGGCCGCCTCCACCGTGCGCCTGCCGGGCAGCGCGAACAGCCAGCCCGCGCGAATCGCCAGCAGCCCGCGGTGAACGGCCAGGCTCAGACCGATCACCAACCCGCTCAGCAGAATCGGATAGCCGAGCACGATCAGGCCCTGAGCGGACCCACCCAGCCCGGAAACCGGTACGAGCAACAACCGGTGCAGCAGGGCCAGGACCGGCATGTGAATGACGTAGATCGGCAGGGTGATGCGGCCGAGCCTAGCCAGCGGTTCGCTGAGCGCCGACCACCGCGACAGCCGGGCAGCGGCGGTTATGCCGAAGATCACTGCCACCACCGAGACCGCCGGCCATACTCCAAACCACTGCTGGGCGCCGGTCACCGCCATCGCGGCGAGCGCCAGGACGTAGCCACCCGAGGTCAGCAACAGCCGGCGGCGGCTGGCGGTGGCGGCCCACCGGTGGATCTGCGGCCGCAGGTACAGACCGGCGAGGAAGAAGACCAGGTTCTGGTAGAGGCCGGCGCGGTTGCCCGGGGTGTCGAGCACACCGGCGGCGGCGACGACGGACAACGCGGCGGCGGGGGCCAGGACCAGCGCCCGGGGCACCCGGCGGGTCACCTTGGAGATCGTGAAGTACAGCGCCAGGGCGTACAGGTACCAGAGGTTGGACGGCGTGACGGTGAGCTGCTCCAACAGGCCGAGCGCCGAGGTGGCCCGGTCGGTCGGCAGTTCCGGCGCGGCGGCGAGGACCACGGTGTGGATCAGCAGCCAGACGGCGTACAGGTAGAGGAAGCCGGCGATTCGGCTGCGGGCGACGACCCGCCACGGCCGCTGGGCGGCGTTCGCCGCGAAGACGCCCGAGATGGTGAAGAACAGCGGCATCCGCAGTGGCAGGAACTGCTCACCCAGCGTTCCCCAGAAGCCCGGCACCGGTACGCCGACGTGCCAGTCGATCTGGAGGTAGTCCTTCACGACGACGTGCCACAGGACGACGAGGACGATGCAGACGCCCTTCGCGGCGTCCGCCCACTGCGCCCGGTGTGATCCGGCGGCGGCGGGCGCGGAGGCACTGGCGGGTCCGGTCCGTTGGCGGTGGCGAGACCGGACGCGCGTCGCGTCGGGCTCCAGTTCGGCGGGCCGGGACCTGGTGGGCTGTGGGATCACGCACCGAAAGCTGCCAGCCGGATATCCGCACGTGATCCACGAATTGTCATGATCAGGTAATGGACGGCGCAGGACCCGATCCGTAGGCGGTTCCGAGCCGTCCCCGGCGCACGTCGGACGGCACTAGGCTCGTTGCGGAGGTGCCGAACATGAAGCTCGGACTGCACTACTGGAACTACTCGATCCCGGCCGACCCGGCGGCGATCGCGCCGACCCTGGCGCAGGCGGCGACAGTCGCGGAGCAGGCCGGGGTCGCGTCGTTCACGGTGATGGACCACTTCTTCCAGATGGACGCGGTGTTCGCGGCCGAGGAGCCGATGCTGGAGGCGTACACCACCCTCGGCTACGTCGCGGCCATGACCCAGCGGATGACACTGGGCGTGCTGGTCACCGGCGTGATGTACCGCTACCCGGGGTTGCTCGCCAAGACCGTGACGACCCTCGACGTGCTCTCCGGCGGCCGGGCCCGCCTCGGCATCGGCGCCTCCTGGTACGAGCGGGAGCAGCTCGGGCTGGGTGTGCCGGTCGTCCCGGTGGCCGAGCGGTTCGAGCGGTTGGAGGAGACGCTGCGCGTCTGCCTTCAGATGTGGAGTGCCGACGACGGCCCGTTCAACGGGAAGCACTACCAGCTCGCCGAGACCATCAACTCGCCGCAGCCGTTGAGCCGTCCGCGTCCGCCCATCATGATCGGTGGTGGCGGCGAGAAGAAGACACTGCTGCTGGTGGCCCGGTACGCCGACGCCTGCAACCTGTTCGGCCGCGGTGGCATCGACGACATCGCCCGCAAGCTGGATGTGTTGCGCGGGCACTGCGCCGCCGAGGGCCGCGACTACGACACCATCGAGAAGACTGTGGTCGCCGCCCAGGCGCCGCTGGACGACACCGACGCGTTCCTCGCCGAGGTGTCCGAGTACGCGGCGCTCGGGGTGAGCGAGGTGCAGGTGACGCCGGATCGGGACCCGGTCGAGTTCGCCCGGCGGCTCGGCGACGAGGTGCTGCCCCGGTTGGCCGACATCGGCTGATTCCGCCTCGCCGATGACGGCGGGGACGAGCCGGATCCCATGCGATGGTTGGAATCGACGAGGGCCGTCCTCCCGGTGGTGCGGAGGACGGCCCTCGTCGGTGGTTCGGTCAGGCGACCGCTGCGGGGAATCGTTCCCAGACCCGGTGCGCGGCCATCAACTGCTGCACCGCGGTCAGCGCCTCGGCGCCCGAGCCGGCCGCCACGACGCCCGGGGTGCCGGCGACGCTGGCCTGCTCCAGCACGGTGACGCCGGCGCCCCAGGCGCCGATCGCCTTGGAGTGCCGCCAGCACTCCTCGACGAGCAGCAGCACGCGGGGGTCCACGGTTGTCCGGTCCGGCGTGCCCGCCTTGTCGTCGCGGGCGGGCAGGGCGTCCGGTGCGGGTGTCGGCGCTCCGGCCAGCAGGATCACGTCGAACTCGACCGACCTGCCGGTGGCGAAGGTGCGCTGCACCGGCAGGTCGCCCACCATGCCGCCGTGCGGGGCGATCAGCAGCGGCACCATGCCGGCGTCGAACACGGCCCGGCGGACCTCGTCGACGCCGTCCAGGTCGCCGTCGGGGTCGACGACGATCCCGACCACGCGGCCGTCGCTCGGCCACTCCCGACCGACCTGCGACAGCGCCGGGCTGGGCGTGACGTCGGGGAGCGGCACGGTCGGTTGGGGTGCGGGCAGGCCCAGGCCGGTGGCGACCTGCTCGCACAGCACCGGGTCGATGTTGGCGAGGCTCTGCAGCTGACGCTCCTTGATCGCCTGGTGGTAGCACTTGCCCAGCTCGAAGGTGTACGCCCGGATGATGTGTTCCTTCTCGACCGGCGACATGCTCAGCCAGAACAGGCGGACCTGGCTGTAGTGGTCGTCGAACGAGGCCGGGTTCGCGCGTACCTTCGGTGCCTGCGCGACGGCGACCGGCACGTCGACGAAGGCCTGCTCGGCGTCCCCGGCGGGGAACGGGTTGCCGCCGTCGAGCGAGTTCGGCCGGTACGGTGCGACGCCGGCGTGCACGGCGTGCTGGTGGAAACCGTCGCGCAGCATGTCGTTCACGGCGGCGTGCGGACGGTTGATCGGGATCTGCGTGAAGTTCGGCCCGCCCAGCCGGGTGAGCTGCGTGTCGAGGTACGAGAAGAGCCGGCCCTGCAACAGCGGGTCGTTGGTGACGTCGATGCCCGGGGGCAGGTGACCGAGGTGGAAGGCGACCTGTTCGGTCTCGGCGAAGAAGTTCGTCGGCGTCCGGTTGAGCACCAGCCGCCCGATGGGCTGCACCTCGGCCAGTTCCTCCGGCACGATCTTCGTCGGGTCGAGCAGGTCGATGTCGGCGAAGGTCTCGTCGGGAGTGTCCGGGAAGACCTGGATGCCCAGCTCCCACTCGGGATACGCGCCGGCCTCGATGGCGTCGTAGAGGTCGCGTCGGTGGAAGTCCGGGTCGATGCCGCCGAGCAGCTGGGCCTCCTCCCAGGTCAGCGAGTGCACGCCCAGCTTCGGCTTCCAGTGGAACTTGGCCAGCACCGTCTCCCCGACCTCGTTGACGAGGCGGAAGGTGTGCACGCCGAAGCCCTCCATCGTCCGGTACGAACGCGGAATGCCCCGGTCGGACATGTTCCAGATGGTGTGGTGCTGCGCCTCGGTGTGCAGCGACACGAAGTCCCAGAAGGTGTCGTGGGCGCTCTGCGCCTGCGGAATCTCCCGGTCGGGGTGCGGCTTGCCGGCGTGGATGATGTCCGGGAACTTGATCGCGTCCTGGATGAAGAAGACCGGCATGTTGTTGCCGACCAGGTCGAAGGTGCCCTCGTCGGTGTAGAACTTCGTAGCGAAGCCACGGGTGTCGCGGACCGTGTCGGCCGAACCCCGCGAACCGAGCACAGTGGAGAACCTGACGAAGACGTCGGTCTCCCGGCCCTTCTTGAGGAAGCCGGCACGGGTGACCGCCTCGGCGGTGCCGTACGCGGTGAACACCCCGTGCGCGCCGGCGCCGCGGGCGTGCACCACACGCTCCGGAATGCGCTCGTGGTCGAAGTGCGTGATCTTCTCGCGTAGGTGGTGGTCCTGGAGGAGCACCGGGCCGCGCGGGCCGGCCTTGAGCGAGTGGTCGGTGTCGCGCAGCCGCGCCCCGTTCGCGGTCGTGAGGTAGGCCCCCTGCTGACCGTTCGCGGTCGTCGGCGCGCCGGTCTCGGCGCCGGTCGGCGTGCGCGTCTGCGGTGCCCCCTGTTCTGGCTTCGGCGGCAGCGGGTCGTGCGGCGTCGTCGGCTCCTCGACGGTCGGTGGCGCGCTCCCCGGCGCACCGGGGACAGCTCGGCTGAGGGCGTCGGCGATCTTTCCTGAGGCGGTCTTCACGGCGTTCTTGACCGCCTCGGCGGGCTTGCTGGAATCCACTGAATGAACCTCTCCATGGCACGTGGGCGGGCCGGCGCCTGCCCTGCTACCCCTGGTCAGAGGGTCGAAACACGACTGATCTCGGCATTTCACGTCGGGACTGGTGATTTCGCCGATGCCGGGATCGGCGGAGCAGCCAAAACTGACACACGTCGATATCCCTCGACTCTAGGGAGTGCCCGACGTGTCCTCACCAACCACCACCCGTCCCCGTTCCGTCACAGCCCGTGCCACCCGGCTCGCGTTGGCCGCCGTCCTGGCCGCCGGCGGTGCCCTGGCCGGGTCGTCCAGCGCCGCCCAGGCCGCCGGCCCGTACGAGCGCGGCCCCGCCCCGACCACCTCGATCCTGGAGGCCAGTCGCGGACCGTTCGCCACGGCGTCGCAGAGCGTGTCCTCGCTGAGCGTCACCGGCTTCGGCGGCGGCGTCATCTACTACCCGACCAGCACCAGCGAGGGCACCTTCGGCGCCATCGCCATCTCGCCCGGCTACACAGCGGCCTGGTCCAGCATCAGCTGGCTCGGACCGCGTATCGCCTCGCACGGTTTCGTGGTGATCGGCATCGAGACCAACACTCGGCTGGACCAGCCGGACAGCCGGGGCCGGCAGTTGCTCGCCGCGCTGGACTACCTCACCGAGCGCAGCTCGGTGCGCACCCGGATCGACAGCAGTCGACTCGCTGTGGCCGGCCACTCCATGGGTGGCGGGGGCAGCCTGGAGGCGGCCTCGTCGCGGCCGTCGTTGCAGGCCGCGGTGCCGCTGGCACCGTGGAACCTGGACAAGAGCTGGTCCGAGCTGCGGGTGCCCACGCTGATCGTCGGTGGCGAGAGCGACAGCGTCGCGCCGGTCTCGTCGCACTCGGTGCCCTTCTACAACAGCATCCCGGCCTCCGCCGAGAAGGCGTACCTGGAGCTGAACGGGGCGAGCCACTTCTTCCCGCAGACCACGAACACGCCGACCGCGCGGCAGATGGTGGCCTGGTTGAAGAGGTTCGTCGACGACGACACCCGCTACGAGCAGTTCCTCTGCCCCGGCCCGAGCGGCTCGCAGATCCAGGAGTACCGCAACACCTGTCCCAGCGCCTGACGGTGGTCACGGGGCGGTCGCCGATGGCGGCCGCCCCGTCCACGTGCGTGAAGGGGGCATTGAAGGTCTTGACGCCTAACCCGAGAAACGTACACTGCGAGTGTAAATAAACACCCGCCACGACAGAGGGATGGGTGATGGAGCGCGGCCTCGAACTGCACCACATCGGCGTCCGTTTCGGCGGCCTCACCGCCCTCGACGACGTGTCCCTGCGGGTGCCACCCAACCGGGTGGTGGGCGTCATCGGGCCCAACGGCGCCGGCAAGACGACGCTGTTCAACGTGATCTGCGGCTTCGTCGCGCCGGAGACGGGCTCACTCACCCTCGACGGCCGGCCCCAGCGGCCCCCCCCGCACCGGCTCTCCACCCACCGCGTGACGAAGAACA
>NZ_JBEZEH010000014.1:0-4800 GCF_040648775.1 Micromonospora sp. NPDC049089 | reverse complement strand
CGGTGCGGCCGTGGCCGCAGCGGCCGACCCGGCTCGGCATCGCCCGGACCCTCCAGGGCACCGGGCTCTTCGCCGGGCTGAGCGTGCTGGAGAACGTGATGACCGGCGCTTCGCACACCGCCCGTGCCGGCTTCGTCCCGGCACTGCTCGGGCTGCCGGCCAGCGACCGCGACGAACGCCGGCTGCGCGCGGACGCCCTGGCCATCCTCGACGAGCTGGGCATCGCCGAGCACGCCGGGGCCGCGCCGACCACCCTGCCCTTCGCCGTACGCCAGCGGGTCGCCCTGGCCCGCGCGCTCGCCGCCCGCCCCCGGCTGCTCCTGCTCGACGAGCCGGCCGGTGGCCTCGGGGCGGACGACATCGCCGAGCTGGGGGAGCTGGTTCGCCAACTGCCCCGGCGGGACACCGATCCCTGCGCCGTGCTCCTGGTCGAGCACCACATGGACCTGGTGATGGCCGTCTGCGACGAGCTCGTGGTGCTCGACTTCGGCCGGGTCATCGCCGCCGGCACCCCGGACGAGATCCGCGACGACCCCGCGGTCACCGACGCGTACCTCGGTGCCACCGTCGAGGAAGAGGTCTCCCCATGAGCGGCACCGATCTGCTCGTCGTGCGAGGGCTGGTCGCCGGTTACGGCGCCGCGCCCGTGTTGCGGGCCATCGACCTCACCGTCCCGGCCGGCACCATCGCCGCTGTCGTCGGTGCCAACGGCGCCGGCAAGACCACTCTCCTGCGGGCGCTCTCCGGCATGATCCGTCCGGCCGCCGGCCAGGTCCTGCTGGCCGGCGAGGACCTTCGCGGTACGCCGGTGGAGCAGCTCGTCCGACGCGGCATGGCGCACGTCCCGGAGGGTCGGGGCGTGATCAGCGAGCTGACCGTCGACGAGAACCTGCGGCTGGGCGGGCTGTGGCGGCGCGACCGGGCCGACGCCGGGCGGGCCCTCGACGAGGTCTACCAGCTCTTCGAGCCGCTGGCCCGACGCCGCCGGCACCTCGGTCACCAGCTCTCCGGCGGCGAGCGGCAGATGCTGGCGCTCGGTCGGGCCCTGGTCGGCCGACCCCGCCTGCTGCTGCTGGACGAGCCGTCGCTCGGCCTGGCGCCACGGGTCGTCGCCCGGACCATGGCCCTGCTCCGCCAACTGCGCGACCGCACCGGCCTGACCGTCCTGCTGGTCGAGCAGAACGTGCGCAGCGCGCTCGCCGTCGCCGACCAGGGCGTCGTGATGTCCCTCGGTCGGGTGGTGATCGCCGCCCCGGCGGCGCGGCTACGCGACGACGTCGACCTGCGCCACGCCTACCTCGGTTTCTGACCACCACCTCGTCTCCCGGAGGGAGGACTGTTGGACCGCTTCGTCTTCCTCACCGTCGACGGCCTGTCCCGCGGCGCGGTGTACGCCGCGTTCGCGCTGGCCCTGGTGCTCATCTGGCGGGCGGCGCGGGTCGTCAACTTCGCCCAGGGGGCGATGGCCGTCGCCGCCGCGTACGTCGCCTACACCGTCAGCACCGCCACCGGTTCCTACTGGCTGGGCTTCGTGGTCGCGATCGTCGCCGGCCTGCTGCTCGGCGCGCTGGTGGACCGGGTGGTGATGCGGCACGTCGATCACGCCTCACCGCTCAACCCGGTGATCGTCGCGCTCGGGCTGGTGCTGCTGATCCAGGCCGTGCTGGGAATGGTGTACGGCAGCGAGTTCCGCCCCGCCGAGGCCCCGTTCAGCCGGTCCGCCCTCACCGTGGGCGGCGTCGCCGTGCTGTCCCCGTACGACCTGTTCGTCTTCGCCACGATCGGCGTGGTGGTCAGTGGTCTGGCCTGGATGTTCGCGCGTACCCCGGTGGGGTTGCGGATGCGCGCGGCGGCCTTCGCTCCGGAGGTCTCCCGGCTGCTCGGGGTCAACGTCGGTGGGATGCTGACCCTCGGTTGGGCGCTCGCCTCCGGGGTGGGCGCGCTGGCCGCCATGCTGGTCCTGCCGACCGAGCTGGGCCTGCACCCGCACGCGATGGACCTGGTGTTCGTCTCGGCGTTCACCGCGGCGGTGGTCGGCGGGCTGGACAGTCCACCGGGGGCGGTGGTCGGTGGGCTGGTGGTGGGGTTGCTGCTCTCCTACGTGAGCGGCTACGCCGGCAGTGACCTCACCCCGCTCGCGGTGCTGGTCCTGCTGCTGGCGGTGCTGCTGGTCCGGCCCGGTGGGCTGTTCGCCCCGGTCGTGGCGAGGCGGGTGTGAGCGCCACGAAGGCGGCTGTGCCGCCGAGAGAGCACCTCGACGACCCGGCCGGTCGGCCTGTCGACCGGCGACGGGGCTCCACCCTGCTGCGCCACCTCGCGGTGGTGCTGGCCGCCGGGTTGCTACTGGTGGCGGTCAGCTACTCCGTCGAGCCGTTCCGCAACTTCCAGCTCGCCACAGTGGCCGCCTACCTGTGCGCGACCGCCGGGCTGACCGTCCTCACCGGGCTCAACGGTCAACTGTCGCTCGGGCACGGCGCGCTGATGGCCACCGGGGCGTACACGGTGGCGCTGTGCCAGACCGCGTTCGCCGACCGGGGAATGACCGGCGGCTGGCTGTTGCCGCTGTCGTTGGCCGCGGCGATCGTCAGCACGGTCGCGGTCGGCGCGGTGGTCGGTGTGGCAGCGGCCCGGCTGCGCGGCCCCTATCTGGCCGGGCTCACCCTCGCGGTGGCAGTGGTGGTGCCGGCGCTGGCGGTCACCTTCGACGGCGTGTTCAACGGCGAGCAGGGGCTGTCGGTGCCGGTGGAGCCGCCGCCGCTGTCGCTCGGCCCGTACTTCCCGTACGAGCGGTGGCAGCTCTGGGTCACCGGCGCGGCCACCCTGCTCGCGTTGCTGCTGCTGGCGAACCTGATCCGCAGCCGGTACGGGCGGACCTTCCGGGCGGTCCGCGACGACGAGGTGGCGGCCCGCCTCGCCGGCATCCACGTGGCCCGCACCCAGGTTCTCGCCTTCGTGGTCAGCGCCGCCACCGCCGGGCTCGGCGGCGCGCTGCTGGCGGTGCTCGCGCAGAGCGTCTCACCCGGCGCGTTCTCGCTGACCCTGTCGCTGTTCCTGCTGATGGCCGTGGTGATCGGTGGCCTGGGTCGACTGACCGGCGCGCTCTGGGGGGCGGTCCTGCTGGTCGCCCTGCCCGATCTCACCCACTCGCTGACCGGGATGCTCACGCTCTCGCCCGCGGTGGCGCAGCGGATGGAGGGCAATCTCCCCCTGGCGATCTTCGGACTCACCCTGATCGTCGTCATGATCGCCGCCCCCGGCGGTGTGCAGGGTCTGCTGTCGCGTCTCGGCCGGGCGTTGCTGGCCAGGCGGCCGACCCGGCGTTCCTGAGCTGTCCTCGGTCCGGCCTCGGCCGGGCGCCCCACCACCACACCGTTCCCAAAAAACCGGACCGAGAAAGGTCGGTGTCTCCCATGCACCGTAAAGCGCATCGCGGCCTCGCGATCGCCAGCACCCTTGCCCTGCTCATCACCGCTGCCGGCTGTAGCGGCGACGACGGCCCCGGCTCCGGCGGGGCGTCGGTGCCGGGCGTCACCGGCACCGAGATCGTCGTCGGCACCCACATGCCGCTGACCGGGCCGGCCTCGGCCGGCTACTCGAAGATCGCCCCGGCGACGAAGGCGTACTTCGACTACGTCAACGCCAACGGCGGCGTGCACGGTCGCAAGATCACGTACAAGATCATGGACGACGGCTACAACCCGGCGAACACCCAGCAGGTGGTCCGCCAGCTCGTCCTCCAGGACAAGGTCTTCGCCATCCTCAACGGTCTGGGCACGCCGACGCACACCGGTGTGCTCGACTTCCTCAAGAGCAACCGGGTGCCCGACCTCTTCGTCGCCTCCGGCAGCCGCAGCTGGGACCAGCCGGACAAGTATCCGGGCACGTTCGGGTTCAACCCGGACTACACGGTCGAGGGCAAGATCCTGGCCAACTACGCGAAGGCGAACCTGGCCGGCCAGAAGGTCTGCTTCCTCGGGCAGGACGACGACTTCGGCCGGGACAGCCTGGCCGGCGTGGAGAAGGTGCTCGGCGCCGGTGCCGTGGTGGCCAAGCAGACGTACGTCACCAGCAACACCAACGTGGCGCCGCAGATCGGCGCGTTCAAGGCGGCCGGCTGCCAGGTCGTCGTGCTCGCCACGGTGCCCGGCTTCACCGCGCTCTCCGTCGGCACGGCGGCGCGGCTGGGCTTCAAGCCGCAGTGGCTGGTCTCCAACGTCGGCGCCGACCACCCGACCCTGGCCAAGCAGCTCGGCGCCGCGGCGCCACTGCTGGAGGGTATGGTCGGCACCAACTACCTGCCGATGCAGAACGACACCGCCAACCCGTGGGTCCAGCTCTTCACGAAGATCAACAAGGAGCACAACGGGGACGCGCCGTTCGACGGCAACACCGTCTACGGGATGTCGGTCGGCTATCTCTTCGTGCAGACGCTGCTCGCCGCCGGCAAGGACCTCACCCGGGAGAAGGTCCTCGACGCCGTGCAGAAGGGCGGCTTCCAGGGCCCCGGGCTGGTGCCGCTGCGCTTCTCCGCCACTGACCACTCCGGGTACGGCGGCCAGCGGTTGAGCCGGGTGACCGGGGGAGTGCAGACCTACTTCGGGCCGGCGTACGAGACGGACGAGGCGGACGGGGCGGTCAACGAGTACACCGTCACTCCGGCTGCGCCCCCGGCGAACGGGGTGCCGACCGTCTCCTGAGGCTCCGCAGCCCCGACGTGGCGGCCGGCCGGGGGCCGCCGGGGCACCCCCCCGGGGGCGGGGGGGGCCGGGGGCGCCGGGCGGCCGGGGGGGCCGGCCGGCC
>NZ_JBEZEH010000013.1:0-58544 GCF_040648775.1 Micromonospora sp. NPDC049089 | reverse complement strand
CCTAGGCTCGGCGACGCCCAGCACCCCCGCCGCGAGGACGTGTGCCCGATGCCGACCGCCCCCCGACCTGACCAGCCGGTCTTCCGCTCATAGTCGGCGAAGCCCGGATACGCGACCTTCTGTGCGCTCCAGATCCGTTCCCGCTCGTCCCCGGCGGCAACTCTGGCGACCAGCTCGACCTTGTCCGTACCGATCTCCGCTTGGACCTTCGGGTTGGCCAGCAGGTTGTAGTACCAGTCCGGATTGCTGGGCGCGCCGCCCTTGGAGGCGAACACGGCATAGCCGCCGTCCACCGTCTGGTACATCATCGGGCTCAGGCGAGGCTGGCCGCTCTTGGCACCGACCGTGTGCAACAGCAGCAGCGGAGCGCCGGCGAACTGACCCCCGACCTGCCCACCGTTGGCACGAAACTCAGCGATGATCTTGTCGTTCCAGTCACTCATGAATTCTCCCCGCGTCCGCGCACCGGCTCCGTCGACACATTCTGACAGTCCCGACGGTGAACGGCAGCGAACGCTTCCGGCGTTGGCGTCGTCGTCGGGCGACCGTTTCTACGTCAAAGACATGCCGGATAGCCTTCACCGTGCGATACCTCAGCCGGTCGCTTCTCCTTGGCGCGTTGGGTGATGTCGGCAAGGGCGACAGTCGCCTCGGCGGGATGGCCGTGGCCGGTGGGTTGTGAGGTATGCAGGTGCCCGACGATCAGCAGGGTGCCGCCGGGCGGCCGTGCGCGGTGCTCGCGGTCCTACCCGGCTACCCGCCGCCACGTGAAGGGCTCGGTGGAGACGCTCACCGGTACGTTGGCCCGGGACGTCGGCGACGTGGACCCGCAGGGGCTCGGCTGCCCGCCGCGCTTCCCTGTTCAGTTCCCGGGAGTGGCGTGGTCGTACTCGGCGCGATTGGTGGCGACTTCGTCGATGTGCAGTTCGGCCCAGATCTTGAGGCCGCGCATCATCTGGTGCAGGGAGAGGCCCAGCTCGGTCAGCTCGTAGCTGACAGTGACGGGCACGGTCGGTGTCACGGTGCGGCTGACGAGACCGTCGCGTTCCAGGGAGCGCAGGGTCTGGGTAAGCATTTTCTGGCTGACGCCGGCCAGTAGGCGCGACAGCTCCGAGTAGCGCATGGGGGTGGGCTCACCGGTGCAGTCGGGGCCGCTGCCGAGTGCGGAGAGGATCAGCGTGACCCATTTGCCGGAGATGCGTTCCAACATCTTGTGGCTCGGGCAAGCGGCTAGGAAGGCGTTGTAATTGCTCTTGTTTTGGTTCCGCTGCTGGGCCGCTGTCGGCGTTGCCATCATGCCCTCCTCGAACCTCGGGGCATGTTACGTCCCCTTGTAGTGCCTGCTCTCTCCCGGGAAGTTGCGCTCTCATGGTGGACCAGGCATCGGTCAGGTGCCAGTGGGCTTGGTCACAGGACTACTCCGCCTCGCAGCTGTGTGCGGATGAGCGGGCCCCGCCGATGCGGTGCGCCACTCATCCGCACAGTCAGTGTTCAGGAGTGGGCTGCCGCCCATTGGTTGATGAGGTCGGTGGTCTGCGCGGCATTGCCATGCATTGCCAGGTTGTGTGCCGCGCTCTTGATGAGTACGGCGTCGACGCGGGGGGCGTGGATGGTCGCCGAGGACAGCCCGTCGACGCCGACGGCCACGCGCACGCTCATGGAGCTGTGGCGCGGGTCGCCCGCGTGGGCCGCGGCAGGCGAGGGAGCTGAGGCGTTTATCCCGGCGGCGAGGGCGATTGCGGTCGCGACGGTGGTTAGCCAGAGACGCATCTTCTTCATCGGCCAATCCGATCCAGTTCGGCGAGGTCCTCGGCGGACAGGGAAAGGCCCGCGCCCGCGACGTTGTCCCGCAGGTGGGCGACCTTCGAGGTGCCCGCGATCAGGAGAATGTTGGGCGATCTCTGCAGCAGCCAGGCAAGCGCGACGGACATGGGCGTGCTCTGCAGCCGCGCCGCCACCGCTGAGAGCGCCTCGGACTGCAGCGGTGAGAAGCCGCCCAGCGGAAAGAAGGGCACGTACGCGATGTTCTCGGCCGCGAGCCGGTCGATGAGCTTGTCATCGTAGCGGTGAGTGAGGTTGTACATGTTCTGCACGCCCACGATCGGCGCGATGGCCTGCGCCTCGGCGACCTGTTCGGCGGTGACGTTGCTGACGCCCAGGTGACGGATCAGGCCTTCCTGCTGCAGTTCGACGAGGGTGCCGAACGCCTCGGCCAGCGATCCGGGCTGGGGACCTTCGGCATTACCCATACGCATGTTCACCAGGTCGAGGGTCTCGACACCGAGGACCTCGAGGTCCTCGTGGACCTGCTTACGGAGGTCTTCGGGCCGCCGGGCGACGGGCCAACCGCCCTGAGTATCGCGGACAGCTCCGACCTTGGTGGCGATGAACAGCCCCTCCGGGTAGGGCTGCAGCGCCTCTCGGATCAGCTCGTTGGTCACTCGCGGTCCGTAGGCGCCGCTGGTGTCGATGTGGGTGATGCCGAGCTCGACCACCTCGCGCAGTACAGCCACAGCGCCGGCATGGTCGGCGGGGGGTCCCATGACCCAGGGGCCGGCCAGTTGCATGGCGCCGTAACCGAACCGGGTCACCGTCGAGTCCCCCAGCTTCCATCTACCTCCAGGCAGAGAAGCATTCGACATGTCATAGCTCCGTTCTCGTAAAGCCAGGTGATCCTGCTACCTGACCGGGTGCTTCTCCACGATGACAGGGTTGCTCTCTATCAGGAAGTAGGCACCTCAAGGTGCGTAAGTAACCTGCCCTAGCACTGATCGCGGCAGGGAGCGCGGCAGGCCAGGGTCGTGGATTGGTTCGAAAGCCAGTTGCACCTCTGGCCCCGCTGCCGCAGCGCCGAGACGCCGAGCGCGGTCTCGGTCACCCGACACCGGTGAGCGACGACATGGCGGACGCCCTCCTGCGCCGCCTGGCCCGCAATGACGGCATGGAGTTGTGGGTCGCCGGGGCTGGCGGACGGATCGTCAGTGCGGGGCGGTTGGAGCCGGTGCACGGGACCGACTTCGCCGGCATCTGGGGCGGCGCGACCCGTGAGGAGTGGCGTGGCCGTGGGATCTACCGCGCGTTGACCGCAGCGCGGGCCCGCTCAGCCCTCGACATGGGCAAGACACTCATGAACAGCGACTCGACCGAGTACTCATGCCCGATCCTCGAACGCTCCGGTCTGGTCAAGGTGTCGACGACGACGCCCTACAACTGGCAGCGGTGAGCGCCCTTCTCGCGGCCCCATCCGCACCCAAGCACAAAGCTACCGCCCCTCGTCGGAGTGCATTCTCCGCGAGGAGGCCGGGTCGGGCTTGCTGCAAGGTCAACGGCTTGGTGGCTCGGTTCGGCTGGCGCCGTTGCTGTATTTGGCTGCTGTGTTGCTGGCACGGCTTGGTCGGCCTCCCTGGTCCTTCCGAGGAACCGGCGGTGCAGCACGCAGGCCGGTGTCCAGGGCATGCCCTCGATAGCCTGAACGAGGTAGGACCCCAGGTAGAGAGCCAGCGACACGGGAGCATCCGCATACTCCGCTCGCATCTCGCTCTTCCGGGTCAGGCAGGGCCAGGGCAGGCCGCAGCCACCGCAGTTCCAGATAGGCATGACCGGGCCGTGGACGGTCATGCCTATCTGCCAGCAAGCAGACGGTGATCGCCCGTGTCTGCCTGCTGGTCGCGTATTCGACCTGCCAGATCGCGTTCTGGCCGCTGCCGGTGCCGTACCCGCTGGCGGCCCGGGCAGCGCGGCAAGCACTAACCGCCTCTGACCAGGCATTCTTGACATATGGACCGTCCGTTGAACGTACCCCTGGAGGTATCAACATGTTCACCACAAAGTTCTGGAAGGCCACCGCCGAGCGGGCGGTGAAGAGCGCCGCGCAGGGTCTGCTGCTCTACTGGGGCGCTGACGTCGTGTTCAACGCCTGGCAGGCGGACTGGGCAGCGGCCGGCGGGATCGCGTCCGGTGCGGCGGTGCTGTCGGTGCTCACCTCACTGGTGAGTGCGAAGGTGTCGGGAGAGGGCGACTCGCCCAGCCTCGTCGGCGCCGAGCAGTAGCCTCATCCGGCTGCCAACGGTGCGTCCCCGCTGGCTTCGGTCGGCGGGGGCGTCTCACTCTCTGAGGTGGTCACCCGGACCAACCGTCAGGCGTCGAAGCGGAAGACAGCACGGTCGACTCGCACAGCAG
The DNA here is from genome assembly GCF_040648775.1 of Micromonospora sp. NPDC049089. NCBI lineage: Bacteria > Bacillati > Actinomycetota > Actinomycetes > Micromonosporales > Micromonosporaceae > Micromonospora > Micromonospora sp. NPDC049089. The sequence continues at coordinate 54,365 of NZ_JBEZEH010000013.1, read as the reverse complement.
GGTCGGCAGGTCGCCAAGGCTGGCGAACGCACGTCCGCCCCAGCTCGGGTCGGTGTCGTTGTGCTCAGTCGTACGAAGCACGGTCATGCCGACCGCTGCCGCGCCGGCCAGTTCGCCGTCCGCGCCGTCACCGACGAAGACGCACTCAGCCGGCGCGACGCCCAGGCGCTCAGCGGCGATGCGGTAGATCGCCGGGTCGGGCTTGGCAAGCCCGACTTCGCACGAGAAGACCGCGACGTCGAAGCGGCGGGCGAGCGGGCTCTGCGGCCATGCCTCGGCGGTCTCGGAGGTGGCGTTGCTGATGAGGGCCAGTGGATGCCCGCCGTCGCGCAGCACGTCGAGCACGTCCAGGGTGGCGGTCGAGACAGCGCCCAACACCCGGCGCGCGAGGGCACGGCGATGTTCACCGGCCCGTTCCACCTGTTCGTCGGTTGGCGTGCCGCCGAGGCGTCCGGCAAGAATGCGGACGGTCTCCTCCACGTCCCACCGGACCAGCCGGTCACGCCAGGTGGCGTGATAGGCGGCGACCAGCGCGGCCGGCGCCACCCCGACCACGAGCGCCATCTCGCCAACGACCCGGTCACGCTCGTCATCGGCACCGTGCACCAGGGTATGGAAGAGGTCGAAGATCACCGGCCGAGACATTTCAGCATCCTACTGAGGCCGTCACCGCCGTCGACCGCCTGCGATCCCGGGTTACGGCCTCTGAATCATGGAACTGAGGGGTAGATGCCACCGCGCTCGCTGTTGTGACCACAGATGACGAACACGCCCGTGCCCAGCCGGCGCCAGCCAACGCAGTCGCCCTCGACACATCGCCGCCGACCAGCCCAATGGCTCACCTGATCTGCGAACTGGCACTGCTGCGGCCCTCAGGTTCTAGAGGCTCGGCGGTCGAGCTGCGACCAGTTCGATGTCCGGGTCGTGATCAACCGGCGAAGGGCCCGCGACGATCAGGGTGGCTCGGAGCCACGGCTGTTCTCGCAGCATGAAGGGCAGTTCCTCCCGCAGCCAACTCGCCACGTGTTCTCGCTGTTCGGAAGAGTCGCCGTCGCGATCGACCAACAGGCGCTCCTGTTCATCAAGATCGCCTTGTAGGTATATCGAGGCGTCCAGCCACGGGGCCACTTCCTCCCGGATGATGCCGGTGCCCTCGACCCAGACGAAGTCGACGTCGGCGGGGACGGTGATCGATCCGGCTCGATCGTGACTGATCCAGGCGTCGGGACGGAAGTCCACCGGTTCCCCCCGGTGCAGGGGTCGCAGGATGTTCTCGGTGAGTACCGCGCCCCAGTCGAAATAGGCGTGGTTCCAGGCCACGTCGTCGGTGTGCACGGTGGCCGAGTTGGGTTCCGCCTGACGCAGCCTCCCAGCCAGGGTCGTCTTGCCTGCACCACCCCGGCCGTCGATGGCGATCACGCGCGGACGCCCGCTGACGTCAGGTGACGCGTCGCGTAACTGCCGGACGGCGTCGAACACGGTCACAACCTGCCAGCCAACGGCTTCGACCTCACCAGGATGTAAGCGCATCGACAGCACGTACCCCCAACGCCTGCCGGTGATGCGACTCGCCGCCGGCCATCCCGATGCTCCTATTGAGGTCAAGTGCCGCCCGCTCCCGTCCGCCGCCGATCCTGCTCGTCGCGATAGCCGGTAGCACGACGACTCTGGTGGCATCGCTCGTGGTGTTGGTTGTCGTAGCGCGGGAGCCCCGCCCCACATCGTCTGACGTCCACGGACGTCCACCACGGTTGCGACGCTTGTCATTCAGTCAGTCATTGAGACGTCGCTCCCGCGACCACCGTTCGGGGTGGGCCTGGTGGTTCCGTCCAGAAGCTCGATCAGTCTGCGGCGGGTGTCGGTGGTGTCGGGATGGTCGGGGCCCAGCACCCGTTCGCGAACCGGCAGCAGCGCGGCGAATTGCGCACGGGCGCCCTCGGCGTCGCCCGCTTTCCCCGTCCAAGAGGCAAGTTCGTGCCGGCTGCCCAGCGTGTCCGGGTGTTTTGGACCTTGAACGTGTTCGCGGACGGGGACGAGCGCGGCGAACATATCTCTTGCGGCGGCGGCGTCGCCGGCGGCACCGATCCAGAGGGCGAGACCATGGCGGGTGGCCAGGGTGTTGGGATGTTCCGGGCCCAGGACGTGCTCGCGGATGGGCAGCAGCGCGGCAAATTGATCGCGAGCAGCGGCGGCATCGCCCGCGTATCCGATCCAGCGCGCCAGGTGATGTTGGGCGTGCAGGCAATCCGGGTGCTCCGCACCGAGTGTCCGGCGGAAACTGTCGGCGACGCCGATGAGCAGGTCGCGGGCCGCCTTGGCGTCGCCCGACCAGCCGGTCCACTGGGCCAGCCGATGCCGGGTGGCCAGCGTGTCCGGGTGTTCGTCGCCCAGTACAAGTTCCCGGACCGGTAGCAGCGCGGCGAACTGATCGCGGGCAGCGGCTGCGTCGCCGGCCCAGCCAGTCCATTGGGCGAGCCCCTGCCACGACGCGAGGGTGGCCGGATGTTCTGGGCCGAGGATGCGCCTCTGGACGGGCAGCAGTGCCGCGTACTGATCACGGGCCGCCACGATGTCGCCGGTCTCTCCGGTCCAGCGGGCCAGCTGGTTGCGGGTGTCGAGGGTGTCCGGGTGGTCGGCGCCCAGCGCCCGTTCCTGAGCGGACAGCAGCGCGGCGAACTGATCGCGGGCGGCCACCGGATCGCCGGCGAATCCGGTTGTGTACGCCAGGCGGTACCGGATGGTGAGGGTGTCGGGATGGTGTGCGCCCTGCTCCCGTTCCCGGATCGACCGCAGGGCGCTCAGGTGGTCGAGGGCTACGGCGTACAGCCCGGTGGCATTGAGGTGACGGGCGGCGTCTTCGGCAATGCGAGCGGCACGGATGATCAGGTCGGTGTCGGTGGTGCGGGCTGCCTGGTTCAGCAGGTGGATGGCATGCGGGGCAGCGGCCTGCCACTGTGGCCACTGCCCGGAATCGTCCGGGTCGCCGTCGGCGAATCCGGCCAGCAGTGTGACCGCCAGGCTCAACTGAGCCACCGGATCAGCGGCGGCGCGGATGAGCGGATGAATGCGCAGGCTCGCCGCGTCCTGCTCGCCATCCTCGACTGTGATCAGGCCAAGTGTGGCCAGGGCGCGCAGCGACTCCTGCGTATCGCGGGGATTCAACGGTGATCCCAGCAGCCCGGTCGGAATCGGCGCGTCGGCGAAGGTTGCGAGGAGCCACATCAGCGACCGGGCTTCAGGCAGGCCACGACTGTCGAGCATGTCCAGCGACATTTCCCAGGTACGGCTGACGGCCTCGCCGATGGTGGACCCGCCGAGCTGATCGATCGCGGCCTGATAGGCCGCGAAGGTGGTCGCGATGCCGGGTAGCCGCAATTGCTGTGCGTCGGCCAGGGCTCGGCCGGCCAGACCGAGAGCCAGCGGCAGGCCGCCGAGACGCTGCGACAGCGCGACGGCCTCCCGTACGCCACCCGCGCGCTTCCCGGCATGTTCGAGCAGTACAGCCGCACCGTCGGTGGCGGACAGCATCGGGATCGGGTGCATTCGGCACCAGGTGGAGTTCCACACCTCGGGGTCGCCGTCGCGAGTTGTAATCAGTACAAAGCCCCGACTATTCGGTACCGGCCGGACCCACCCCCGAGCGGACGTGACCGGCTCACCGTCCAGTCCCAGCAACCGGATGTCGTCGGCGTTGTCGATGACCAGCAGCCAGCGTCCGGGCACGGCGGACAGGAGCCTCCAGAGCAGATCCGGAGCGCCGGTGAGCCCGGACCAGGCTCGCTGAATGTCGTGATCGGAGGCGCCGAGATCGGCGACGAGCTGCCGCATGCCGGTCTGCAGGGCGGTGGCGTTCGCCGCCGAGACCCACCAGACCTTTCCCTTACGATCGGCGAATCGCCTGGCCACCAGCTGAGCCACAGTGCTCTTGCCCGCACCGCCCATGCCGTGCAGCACCCGTACCCGCGCCGCCGGCTGGTACCACCCGCGATTGAGCCTGGCGAGCTCGCCGACCAGTTCGTCACGGCCCCGCGTGAATGCGGCCGGCTCCGGCACGGCAAGCGAGATCATCCCTGGTGTTCCCAGGGGTGCCACGGTCGACGCTACGCCGCGGGCCGGCTGCTGTCGGCGCAGCGCCAAGGCGCCGAGAACAACCTGGGCCATCCCGAACGCCAACCCAGCTACCGCGATGAACCCACCGGTCCAACCCGCCTGCCCGTTGGCCTGAGCCCGGGTTGTGGTGAAGAGCCAGTACCCGCCCGTCGCCAGAAAGACCGCACCACTGACGAGAAAGATCCACCGCATCCATCGACGGGCTCGTGTCACGCGTGGATGGTAGCGGGCAGGCTGCCTGCGGTTCGGCACAGCGCGAGGACCCTTCTGTCGCTGGGCCAACGACTTCCATAACCAGCGACAGCCGGTCTGACGTAGCCGCCTGGACCTGCCCGAGGACCACCAGATCGATCTGTCCGGTCGCCTCGTTCATGGTCGAGGCCCGTTCAGCCAGTCCGCGAGGAGGGGGATCGTGTCCCCGAGGGTGTCGACACGGTGGTGAGCGCCGGTCAGTTCGTCGGCAGGGTGTGTGGTGCGGACGGCGACGACCGTCATGCCAGCGAGCCGGGCTGCTTCGATTCCGGCGGGAGCGTCCTCGATCACAAGGCAGTTCGCTGCTGGGGTGTCGAGAAGATGCGCCGCGCGCAGATAGCCCTCGGGGCTCGGCTTGCCGCGCCGGACCTGGCTGCTGTCGACCAGGACGGGAGGATCCGGCAGGCCGCCAGCGCGCAGCCGCCGCTTCACGGTCGGAGTTCGACCCGACGTGACCACACCCCACGGGTAACCATCGAGCAGGCTCAACACGGCGGCGGCGTCGGGGTAGACGGGGAAGGCGTCGCCTTCGGCGGCCATGATTTCTCGAACGAGCCGGTACTCGGCGTCAACGTCGAGGTGCGGGGCCACCACCGCGATGGTGTCGACGGGCCGGCGGCCGTGGGTATGGGACCAGACCAGGTCCGGGTCGAGGTGGCGCAGCGTCGCCCATCGACTCCAGATCCGCCGGTATGCCGGATAGGAGTCGACCAGCACGCCGTCGACATCGAACAACACCGCAGATGGAATGGACATCACGTCGCCTGGCTCTGCAGCAGGTCGACGGTGGCGGCGGCCTGACCGGCGATGTCGTGAAGCAGGCGGGCAGCGGGCAGGACGTCGTGGACGAGGCTCACGGACTGGCCCGTGTACAGGGCCATGGCTGACAGGTCGCCGGTCATCCCGGGCAACGGAATCAGGTCCTCGTATCGAGGTCGGCTCTTGCCAGACGCGTCGATGGCGACGACATCATCCTCGCCGGGCCGCAGTGGGGCGGGCGGCGAGCCGGCCGCCTGCCAACGCTGAAGGGTCGTGTTGCGTAGCGCGCGGTGCGTGGCGTTCGGCCATCCGCCGTCGAAGCAGAGGGTGTGTACGGTGTCCGCTCCGGTGGCCGCGATCAGGCGCTGCCGGTACACCTCGTGGGTGGCGGCTTCGGCAGCGGCCAGGAAGCGGGTGCCCAACATGGCGCCCTGGGCGCCGAGCGCGAGCACCGCCGCGACGCCACGCCCGTCCGCGATTCCTCCCGCAGCCACCACCCGCACCGGCCCGACCGCGTCGACGATCGCCGGCACCAGGGACATCGTGGTCGTACCGCCGCGGACGTGACCGCCCGCCTCCCAGCCTTGGGCCACGACGACGTCCACCCCCGCCGTCACAGCCTGCACGGCCTCGGCGATGTCGCCGATCGTGTGCAGGTGCAGCGCGCCGGCCCGGTGAATCCGGCCGTGCACCGGCGACGGGTCGCCCCAGAAGGTGGAAATGATCCCCAGCTTCTCCTCCAGGCACACGGTGAGCAGATCGTCCACCGGGAAGTCGAGAACCAGGTTTGCCCCGAACGGCCGGGTGGTGAGCTCCCGGGTACGCCGGATGCTCCGCCGTGCCTGATCGGGGGTCTGCCACGTCAACGCCAGCATGCCAAGACCACCTGCCTCGGACACCGCCGCCGCCAGTTCCGGTACCGCCGCGGAACCCACTGGCGCCTGAATGATTGGCAGATCGATGCCCAACCGGTCACACAAGGCAGTGCGCAATCGCCTCACGAAGCAGCCCCGATCGCTTCGGAAATCGAATCAGTACATCGGACGGTACTGTATCGAATATCGAAGCATCAAGAGGGGCGGCGCAGGCGATGACGGCACCCAGGCCGGGCAAGCCGGTACGCGGATCGAGTACCGGACGACCCCTCATGGCCGCCCTCGACCTGTTCGGGCGTCGCTGGAACCTGCGCATCATCTGGGAGTTGCAGCATGGGCCGGTCGGCTTCCGCGCGCTCCAGCAGCGCTGCGACAACATGTCATCCAGCGTTCTGCGGCAGCGGCTGACCGAACTGATCGACGCCCACCTCGTCGCTCAGCAGGCGGACACGGCCTATGCGCTCACCGACCTCGGCCGCGGCGCCTACCAGGCATTGCGCCCGCTCGTTCGCTGGTCCGACGCATGGGCCTCGACGTTGAGCGTGGACGACAAGGCCTGAACCCGCGAAACGCCTGCCCTGGCGCTTCGGAAGCGAAATCGCTACCGTGCTTCTGAATCCGAAGCATCGGAGTCTGGTCATGGCTCGCATCCCACCAGTGGCGGTGGTGAACGCCTGCACCCGCTACGGGGAAGGCGGTAGCCCCACCACAGTCGTGATCGACGATGCCATGCTCATCGACGACGAACGGCACGCGATCGCCCTGAGGGCCGGCACCTCCCACACCGCGTTCATCGACACCACCACAGCGGACGCACCCAGGGTGCGGTTCTTCACCAGCACCGGGGAGCTCCCGAACTGCGGGCACGGCACCATCGCCGCGCAGGCCGTCCTGCTGGACCGCAGCGGCGCCACGGAGCACCACGGCCGCCAGCGCAGCGGAGGACGCACCTTCGCCACGACCGCCGTCCGGCGCCATGACGGCATTGAGGTCTGGTTCGACCAGGGCGTCATCGCCTTGTCGGACCATGCCGACGCGACTGGCGGTGGCATCATCGCGGCCCTCGGCCTGCAACGGGCAGACATCGCCGCCGACCTACGGGTCGCCTCGCCCGGCATGCCACGACTCCTCGTTGCCGTCCGGGATCGCCGCACACTGCTGTCCATGCAGCCCGACTTCGATCGGCTGGCAACCGAGTGTCGGCTACTTGGGTATCTCGGCTGCTTCACCTACGCGCTGCCCCCGAGCGCAAGAACGGGCGCAGCCCGGATGTTCGCCCCAGCGATCGGCGTCGACGAGGACATCGCGAACGCCAACAGTGTCGGCTGCCTCGTCGCTCATTTGCTCGACACATACGGCAACAGCGCGATCGAAATCCACCAGGGCGACACGCACCAGAGCCCATCGTCGGTCTTCGCCAGCGCGACACACACCGCAGACGGCATCGTCGCGAGAATCGGCGGACTGGTTGACCTCGGCGCGCCGTAGCACCACCGTCCATCTATGCGCACCAGCCGCCTTCACCCACGTCGACCTCCCTGACGGCTCCAGTTGGGCGCTGACAATCTTCACCGTCGACGAGGTCCGCCCCCTGCTGGCGACCTGGAAGGAGACCGGTGAAGGCGGCAGTTACTTCTGGGGCATTGACCAGCTGATCGTGCCGGAACCGGGCGTACCAAACAGAACACGGCTATCCGAGCACTCGTTCGCAGCGGGGAGATAGTCAGCGCCGGTGTCCGATGCGAGGATCTGGACTGAAGTTGCCCGCGCGTACCCACGGCGCGGATCGTGTCAGCGGCTGCCTGTGTTTACCCGGTGGCGTGGCCGGCGGGCGGCAGCGCAGGATGACCGGGTGGCACCAGCGGAGACAGTCCTGTCCGATCTTCGTGATGCGTGGAGTCCTGCGCTGGCCGGCAGGCTTCTGGGCCTTTACCTGCACGGCTCGCTGGTAGTCGGCGACTTCGCTCCGGACCGCAGTGACCTTGATCTACTCGCAGTGCTCGACGCCGACCCGGACGAGAACCTCCTCGACTTGCTCGCCAGACTGCACGCGAACCTTGACCGGCGACACCCGCAGTGGGCCGGCAGGATCGAGGTGGAGTACATGTCACTGGCTGCCGCGCGCGACGCGGCGCACGGCCGCGTCGGCCGCGACCATGTCATTGCCCGGGTCAGCCCCGGTGAATCGCTGCACCTGCTACCCGCCACCACCCACCGCGTCGTGACCTGGGCTGCGGTCCGCGACCACGGCCGCAGACTGCTGGGACCCCCAGCCGACACACTGCTACCCGCCGTCGACCCCGACCTCGTCCGCTCGGCTCTGCTGGACCACGTCCGCGACTGGCCGACCTGGGTGACCCACATGACCACCCCCGGAGCCCAGGCCTACGCGGTGCTCACCCTCTGCCGCGCCTTCCAACGCCTCCAGAACGACAGGCAACTGTCCAAACGGCAAGCCGCCGACGAGACCGTCAGCGCCCGCCCCCGGTGGGCACACCTCATCATCTGGGCACGCGACTGGTGGTACAACTCCGGCCAAGACACCGATCACGGCAGCGCCATCGACGTCCCGGCATTCGTGAACGAACTCAGCGCCACCATCCTGGCCTCGGAACGGGCCCCACACACCGGCTGACGGTCGCCGACGGAACCGTCGACCCAGTTCCTTGACCGCCGCCAGGTCGAGCAGGTCCAAAAGAGACGATCATCAGCATCCACATCGCTGAGATCCAAATCGATCAGATCACGCCGCATTCGCTCGGCAACCTGGTGTGGCGGGCCGTGGCTACACTGACGCCTCTAAATCCCCTGCTCGGCAACGGAAACGGAGGCGCGATGGCTAATCCGCTGTTGGACGCCGAGGATGCGCGGGAACGCCTGGAGGCATGGCAGGCCAATGCCGTGCGTCGGGCCGCCAACACGCAGGCCGCCGCTGCCGGCTTGCGCGCGCTGCGGGTCGCGGCCACCGACGCCCACGGGATCGTCGAGGTCACCGTCGACTCCACGGGGGCGATGGCCGACGTCCGGCTCTCCGCGCGGGTGCAGCGCATGAGCCTGGAGCAGACGCAGCAGGCGATCATGGGCGCCTATCGCAACGCGCGGGTCAAGCTCGCCGAGGCCGCCGCCGAGGTCGTGCGGGAGACGGTCGGCGCCGACTCGGCGACCGGCCGGGCCCTGCTGGCCGGATTCCGGACCGCCGACACCGAGGACGAAGAGGGGCGTTACTGATGCACGGGGGATTCGAGGTCGACGTCGAGGCGCTGCGCGCGCACGCCACGGCCATGTTGGCCATCCACGACCGCTTCGCCGCCGTCAAGGCCGCGAGCGGCACCATCTTCCAGGCCGACGATGCCTACGGGCAGCTCTGCCAGTTCTTACCGCCCATCCTGGAAGGACGCCACCGGGACCAGGACAAGGGCGTAGACATGCTCGCCGAGAACATCGCGCTGCTCGCCGCGGGAATCAAGAAAACCGCCGACGCCTACGAGCGGACCGAGGAGTCGACCACCGACGGCTTCAACTCCTTCCACTCCGCGACCTGAGCCGGCCCGGCGCCCTCTCATGACCAACCCACTGGTCGCCACGACCTCCGACATCCCCTCGACCAGCGCCGCGCACCGCGACGGCTGGACCGGCCTGCCGCTTGCCGACGACTACATGGGCATCAAGGACGCCATCGACTCCGGCAGCTGGATCGACGGCTCAATCGCGGGCTTGGGCGCCGCTCTCGACGGGGCGGCCATCGCCATCGACCCGTTCAGCACGCTCCTGTCGATGGGCATCGAGTGGGCCATCGAGCAGGTCGAGCCACTGAAGCAGGCACTCGACTGGCTCGCCGGTGATCCCCAGACCATCGAGACGCACGCCATGACCTGGGACAACATGGCAAATGAGCTGTTCTCCATCGCCGAGGACCTCAAGGCGCGGCTGGTCGGCGACCTCGACGGATGGCAGGGCACCGCCGCCGACGCCTACCGCGACATCCTGACCATCAACATCGACGTCGCCGGGATCTTCGCAGGCACGGCCGCCGGCATGGGTGCCGCGACCCGTGGCGCGGGAACCGTGGTGCAGATAGTGCGCGAGGTCGTGCGGGCCTTCATCGCCGACTGCATCGCCAAGGTCGTGGTGTGGCTGGCCGAGGTGGTCTTCTCTCTCGGCTTCGCCACACCGCTGGTCGCCTCCCAGCTCGCGGTCGCCGTCGTCCGCTGGACCGGCCGCATCTTCGGCTGGCTGATGGGCCTGATCGCCAGCCTCTCCGCCCTTCGCGCACTCCTCGACGTCTAGGCGGCCCTTGATGCGACAACTCATGGCGGCTCTGCGGACCACCGCCGTCCTGGTGGTCCTGTTCGCTGTGGCGGCTCTCCACAAGCACCCCTCAGGCCCCACCCCACCGCACGGCGGTGGCGGCGATGGCCCCAACCGTCCCAAGTTCAACCCGGGAATGATGCCCAAGCGCGTGGGACCAGCCCAGCAGCACGGCATCAAGCGCGCCGGGGAGGGCCGCCCGAAGGACGCCGACACATCCGAGCCCGAGGTACCCAAGAGGACCAACCCCTGGGACGACCCCGAGTTCGCCGACGCCAGGTACGACATGAAACGCTTCGGTGAGATGGGCGACGGGGCGATGGACAAGATCTGGGACGGCGACGGCATGGGCAGTGGCAACCACAAGCCCTCGTCCACCGAGCCCGGCAAGACGCTCTTCCCGCCCGGCACCACCAAGGAGCAGGTCGAGGGCTGGTTCAAGAGCATCGCCGCCAACCCCGACAGCCGCCCTCAGCAACGTTCCCACGGCGACGGCTGGCTCGTCACCGGCACCCGCGACGGCATCACCTTCGGCGTTACCCTGGACAAGGACGGCAGCATCTCCGGCGGCTTCCCGCTCAGCGGCGAGGGCGTCACCACCAACCCGAAGGCCTAGCCACCGAACCCACGGGAGACCCATGGAAGTCAACGATTTCTACCGGCGCAGCCACCAGATCACCGACCAGCTCGCACCCAGGATCAGCCCGAAGTACCGGCCGATCGTCCTGACCGCCGCCAGCGCCGGGGCCTGGGACCTGGCGATCCCGGAGCTCGTCGGCGCCCTGTCGGAGGAGGACGTCGTGATCACCACGGCGGAGAAGGACGCGCTGCGGGAGCTCATGGAGTTCCGCCGGGAGCCTCTGACCTACCTGGAGCAGATCCGGACCTCGGACTGACGGCCGAAGCGTAGAGCAGGCCCCTCGAACCCTGCACCGTGTCGACCAGCGGGCGTCCCAGACCATTTCGCGCGCCTCATCGATGCCTGCTGGCACCTCGGACGGCCCATGGGCACCGACACCGCCGCAAGTCAGCAACGCGAGAGCAGACGCATCGGTCGAGAAGTACGTGCCCACGAAGCCTGGCTCACCGGGGCCGCCGCACGAACCACGACCTCCGCCCCCGCTGGTACTCCCCCGCCGAGGTCGCCGTCCTGCTCGTCTTCGACATCTCCAAGGTCAAGATGAAGATCGCTACCGGCGAGCTGCGCTCTATCAAGGACGGCAAGTACGCGCCGCGTCCTCCCGAAGTAGGCCGACGACTACATCCGCGAGCAGGTCAAGCGGCAGGAGGCCGCCTGATGCCCGGACGCACCCTGGCCAACGGCGAAGGCCCGATCTTCCCCTACCGCAACGGCTTCGCCGCGTACGTCTGAGTCACCAAGCCGGACGGCAGGCGCACCCGGAAGTACGTCTCCGGCAAGACCCGCGAAGCAGTCATCCGAGGTCGTACGGCGTGCTGGTGCTCCTTCAGCTCTCGCTAGCGTTGACGGCTGGCAGGTCGAGGTAGGCCAGCAGCCGCAGGACTCCGGCAAGGTGTTGCAGGTCGTGCCAGAGCACCGGCACGTCGTCTGCCGGACGGCGCAGCAGTGCCTGTAGCTCTGCCACGTCGTCACTGCATTGCCCGACGTTGATCCCCGATTCCGGAACGTCTCTCAGCTCGAACGCGGTCTCCAGGTCGACGTTCCAGTAGAGATCGACACCGACGCCCGAAAGATCGATCTCCGCGCCGAACCGCTCCTCCACCATGTCCAGCAGCACGCCGCACACCCGGCGGAGGTCTTGGGCCCTCAACACGTCCGTCACGTTCACCGCCCCTCCCGGCAGCGCCACACACCCCGGCTGCTGTACAGGCAGCAAAAAGGCCACCTCCCGAACCCGGGAAGCGGCCTCTGAACTGCCAGAACTGAGAGTGGGCGATGCTGGTATCGAACCAGCGACCTCTTCGGTGTGAACCAGGACGCTGCATCCCCTCTGAGCTGCGGCAACGTAGAGCCGCAGGCAGGGGTGGGTGCAGTTGAGCGCCGTTCGACGCCGTTGGGCGCAGTTCAAGGCCGTTCAGGGCACCCCGCTGCTCCCAACCTGCTCCCCCAACCGGGCCCGCACCGGGCCGCCGACCGCCGACCGACCGTGAAATGCCGGCCCAGTACCCATGCTTGGCGCCAGCGCTGGCTCCCGCAGCCACATCGGTCGATGGGGAAGCACGTCCACGATCGCCGCGCCTTGTCAGCGGCATGAACGGATGTTCAGACACACAGTGCTGCCGTTCAGCGGGCCTAGACAAGCAGGGCCGTGATCATCGTTTAAGGTTCGATGGTGGTTGGTCGGTCGCTCACCTGCCCGTCGCCCAGTTCCATGACACGCCATACGCCGTCCGCGCGCAGAGCGAGGTCGACGGTGACGAAGGGCAGGCCGAGCCCGGCGATCATCGGTGCGACCGGGGCCAGGTCGATCCCGGCCGGCGCGGGATCGTGCGGGCTGTCGGGATGCGGTCCGATCAGGACGCACGCGCCGTCGACCCACCACGTACGTACTTCGGCGGAGGTGAACCGCTCGAAGCGCCGCAGTACGAAACCGCCCAAGAAGTCGTCGTCGCGCAGCTCTAGAAACCGGCTGGCCACGTTCCACGCAGCCGCGCCGTCCTCCAAGTCGGGGATGAACGCCGCCTCATTCCAGTAGTGCTTCATCGACTTGCTGTAGTCACGCAGCACCGCCGGTCCCGCGCCCAGTTCGACCCGCGCGCGGTCGAAGTCCGCCCGGTCCGAGCCCGTGATCCACGCCGAAGGCGGGGTGACCGCAGCCAGAGCGGCATACCAGCCGGGCAGCTCGTGTGCCCGCCGGTAGTGCTCAGCGGCGGTCCTCAACACCACACCGCGTTCGGCGAGCAGCTCGGCGAACGCGGCGTACCGCTCGCTCCGCAGCATCCAGCCGCGGTACACGGCCATACCGCTGCCCGAGACCGATGCGACCGCCCGTCGCGCATCTCCGCCCCGTGCCAACGCGTCGTGGTCGACCACCGCAACATCGATCCCGGCAGCACGGGCGGCCTGTGCCTCCGCCGCGAAGTGCTCGTCTGGGTGGCGCGGCCGTAGAGGGTTCGCGGGAACCAGAAGGATCACGCTCACATCCTGCCCCACGCGGCCGTTCGACCTCGAACTGTTATCCCGGCCGCCGCCCGAAACACGCAGGTCAGTACGTTTGGCCGAACTCGGGGACGCACGACGACGAATGTCCTACCTGCGTTGTACCTTGCCAGCATGGCGAAAGCAGGCGATTGGGTGGGCGACCTCGGCCACCTCATGCTCGCGGATACGGCGCTGAGCGAGTTGCTGATCGACATGCTCCGAATGCTCGACTACGGCCACCTATCTTCGATGCCGAAGCCACCAGACTCTGGGCTCACCACGAAGCAAGCGGCGAAGCAGGTACTCAAGTTTCAGGAGAGGTACCCGCGCCTAGTGCCCGACCGCGCCGGCGAGTGGTTGCTCGAAGTGCTCACCGCCGCCGATGAGCGCAATGAACTGACCCATGCAGTCGCGTTGAACCGCTGCATCAGTTGCGGGACCGCCACTCTCTTCCAGCATCCACGGACGGGAAGGTACATCGATCGGAGCGACGAGGCAGTACAGGCGCTCACAGAGAGGCTGCTGGACTTGCGCGAGGCTGGCGACGAGATCGCGGCACAAATCGCCAAGCTTGTGAACGACAACATCATCCTTGGGGCGATGCTGCTGGCGGACGACACCGGCGAGACGATCGTGCCCGAAACGGTCCACCCGCACATCGTCAACCACACCTGTGGCGACTGCACCGGGGACGGCCGCGCCACGGCGTCGGTCGTTCTCCAAGTGGGTGGCGTCGAGGTTAAGCCGACGGGGTTGACCAAGGTCCTCCTTGAAAATCGTAGAGCGGGCGAAGGGTAAGACACGTGAGGATCGCAAACGCTTCGGCGGGATTGCGCACGCATTGCGCTCAAGGCCGGCCAGTGCGATGACCTGTGCTTTCATACGGGCCCAGGTCCCATCGGCCGCCCAGCGGGTGAAGCGTTGATGGGCGGCCTTCCATGGCCCGCGGGGTCGGGGTGATGGCGTTGGCGTTCGGTGTCTCCGCAATCTACGTCCGGTTCCCATGTCGGCCCGTCCCCGACCGTGTCCGTAGTCGCGCCGCTCGACTGGCTCCGTATTGCCGGTGTTCCTGAACGGGTGAAAAGACGTGTGTTCGGCGGAGGCGAGGGCTATCCTTCCGCCCCGGAGATGGTCGGCGGTTTCCGGTGCAGGACAGGGGGGCAACCGTGGGCAAGGGCAAGAAGGGCGCGCGCCCACCGTTGGATCTGCGTCGGCGGTTAGCGGCGCGCGACCAGGCCAGTCTCCTCAGTCTGCTAACTGCGGCGGGGGCCAGTCCGGCAGTGCGTCACCGGTGGCCGTCGGTGGCGCTGCTGCTGAACATGACCTTGCGCAGCGCCCGTACCGGAGGCCGCCCGGTCAGTGGGCACGAGCTGCCGGCATTGCTGCGCGATTGTCTCCGAGACGAGCCGATGGTCCGCGGTCAGGAGGACTTCCTTCCCCAGGATCCGCGTGAGGTGGTGCTTGCTCGTGCCGGTCATACGCTGGTGCGCCTGTTCCCCGGCTCGGTGGAGCGCCCGGTCGCGGATATCGCACGGTGGGCGCTGGTCGCCGAGGCGGTCGACCGGGTACTGATTCCCCGCTTGGGTTTCGGCGTGAACCACTACGTCGAGTTGGCGTTGCGCTATACCGATCACGTGATCGGTATGCTGGCGCCATCGTGGCCTGCGGGCGACGACCTCGCCGAACGGGTGACAGCCGTTGAGCTGGAGGCGGCCGCCACGTTGATGGACACGCCGATTCCGCCGCGGTTGGGGCTGACACCTGAGATGCGGGCAGCTGCCTCGTGGGCGACAGCCGCCTCGCCCCGCGTGCTGCCGTTCGACCTCAACGACCGGCAAAGCATCTTCGGCCGCCACCTCGCCGTCGATTTGCCGCAGACGGGCGGGGCACCGGCTCGCACCTTCTGGCTTCCGCCAGCCTGGCTGCCCGAGGCCACCGGTTATGGGGTGGTCGAGCTCAGTACCTACGCACACGACGACATCGACGCCAACATGCGGTTTGCCCAGGTGGCCGCTGACCAGGTGCGCCGCGCGTTGCACCCGTTCTCCGACGCTGTTTACGGGGCTCCGGATCTGTCTGACGGCCCGTGCGTGTCCCCGAAAGACGCGGTGCAGTGGATCGCACGCTGCGGTGACAACCGCGCGATCGCGGTTCAGCTGTTCACCTCGTTGAGCGGACGCTCCCCGCGGGTGCCGGGCGCGCCTGCAGCGGTACGCGCCGCCAGGACCGCGCGACGCTACCCAGACCGGCTGGTCAGCATCGAGCTCGCCGTCGGTACTGCCCGGCTGGAGGCCGGCTTGGAGATCGTGCCGCTATTGGTCTTCGCCTCGCCCGGGCACATCGCCGTGCGGCAGCTGCCAGAGGCGGCGAGCATGTCGCTCGATGATCTGCTCTGGGCCGCGTCAACGATGGACAACGATACGGACTTGTTTCTGTTCTGCCGGGAAATGGCCAGCCCACGGCGTCCGCAGCTGCACGTGTTCGAGGCCGTCAACATCTGGCAGTCATGGCAGGCGAACGGTAAATCCCTGCATCCCGGCGCTGTCGCGCCCACGCTGATCTCGGTGGCGCCGCACCAAGCGGACGAGGAATGGTTGCGCAGCGCTGGCCGGGCGGCGCTCGAACAGACCCTGACGGTGCTCGACCTGCCCCCGGTGCGGGACTGGGCAAGTGTTGCGGGCTCTGGTGATGGCCCGTTTCAGGTTTACGGCTGGTCGACGGCTGCCCTCTGCCATCAGGCGTGGGGGCCGGTCACCGACGAGCGTTTTCTGGAACCGGTCGGGTGGACTCTGCATACCGGCCCGGTTCCGGTGGCGTTGCGCTGCCTGCAGCCGGACTGGAAGGGTAACGCCCGCGATTTGCTGCACGATCTCGCCGGAGCGTTCGCGTTCGCGATTGGTCACATCGCCGATACCTGGGCGCAGGCACACGCCGGGTCCGGTGTCACCGGATACGTCATCGATCTTGAGCCGACGGAGGCCGGCGAGCCCGCCGGGGACACCCTGGCGGTCGCCTCAGTCGGACGTGGCGATGGTGCAGCGCCCGATGTGGTTACCGCACGGCTGGTGGTTGACTGGGCGACGTTCGGCGACCTCGCTGCCGCCGACAGCGGCGCAGGCCGTGACATGATGGCGGCGGCGATGCGTCAGGTCATGATCGGCGCCGGGCTCAGCCTCAGCGTGGGTGACGCTGTTGCCCGGGCGTGGCAGGCCATCGCCCCCACCATCCAGGTGGACATCAACGAAGACACGAGCGCTGCGGCGCAGCTGCTTGCTTCGCCCTGGCCGATCGATGAGGCGCTGGTTTCCGCCGCGGACCGGGTGGTTGCCGCAGCGGTACGCGCGGCCGGCGTTCAACCCGGCATCTACCACGGGGCCGAAGCCAAGAAACTCGACCGTGACGTCCTGGCCCCGGCCGCGCTCACAGCGCTCACGCGCCTGCTGGCCCGCTACGACGTCAATGAGGTCGTGGCGGTGGGTATGCGGCAGCTCGACCGGGCCGTCGCGGACAAACGCCGCAGAGCTGCGGACATCCAGCGGGCCCGGCGCATGACGCTAACCTGGGACCCCATCGCCCACGCCGAAGACATCGACCGGACCCATCTG
Organism: Micromonospora sp. NPDC049089; assembly: GCF_040648775.1. Taxonomy (NCBI): domain Bacteria; kingdom Bacillati; phylum Actinomycetota; class Actinomycetes; order Micromonosporales; family Micromonosporaceae; genus Micromonospora; species Micromonospora sp. NPDC049089. The sequence continues at coordinate 37,335 of NZ_JBEZEH010000013.1, read as the reverse complement.
ACGCTGCGCCGCTGCAGCGAAACCGTCGTTGAGGCAGCCCTCCGTACCGAGCCGAGCGGATCAGCGCCGGTGGACAAGCTGGCCTACATGGAGATCATCGCGGCCGCACACGCCTACCTGCAAGCGACCAACCGCAGCGAACTCGTGCACCACCAGCTCAACCCCACCGCGCTGACAATCAGCGAATCGTTCGCGATTCGGACCGCGATAGACTCCGCCGCCACCGGTGCTGGCACCAGCTCGACCTACCGCTTTGACGCCGACGCCTACCGGCACGCCCGCCTGACCGATCTTCTCGGGCCCGCTAAGCGCGACGCCGACGACGACACCGCCACTGCGGAAGCCGCCGTACTGACCACCATCGACGACGCCATGCTGCGCGCCTACGGCACCAGCGGCACCGACCTGCTCACTACCCTGCTGGCGCTGACGCAATGGCCGGTGACCACCGAAGGCGACCACATCGCCCGCGCCGATACCGGCAGCGTGATCCAGCACGTGCTGGACACCACCGTGCTCGGCGAGCAGCCCGACGGACCGGACCGCATCCGCGCCGCCGTCGACCTGCTCACCAGCAGCACCACCACCATGAACGCCACCGACTGGAAACCATGGCACGCCCGCAGCCGTCAGCACCGCCTGCTCACCCAGCCGCTCGTAGCCGGCTCCGACGGGGCCCTGACGATCTCTCCGCACCTGTGTTACGCCGTGTTCGCCGTCTACGGCAACTACCTCTCGCAGGGAGTGCTGCCGTGGACCCAGCCACCACCGCGACCGCCCGTCGATAAGGCTCTGGACAAATACCGCGACCGGCGTAACCGCCAACTCGAACACGATGTCGCTGCCCTACTTACCGACGCCGGTTACATCGTGAGGGAACGCATCAAGCCCAGCGACCCGCAGCGACTCGGCGTCCCGGAACTGAGCACCGAGATCGACGCGGTGGCAGGCAGGCCCGGCTCGTACACCCTGTGGCTGCTCGAAGCCAAGGACTCTGCCGACACCGTCGTCACCCCGGAGGTGCGCAGGCACCTCGACACCTTCTACACCGGCCACCGCAAAAGCCCGGCCTACGCCGCGCAGCTCGACCGTAAACTCGCCGACCTGCAACCGCATGCAGCGCAGGTGGCCGTGGCCCTGGGCCTACCGCCCGCCGAACCCGGCTCCTCGTATGAGGTCAAAGCCATGTTCGTCACCCGCCGCCCGGTACCGGCCTCCTTTGTCGGCTCCGGCTACCGCTTCACCACCCTGACGACACTGCTGAACGACCTCTAGAGAGACTGACCAGCGTGGGGCAGATCGCGCTGGTCACGCACCACGAACCGACCGGCTAGAAACTGCCTGGTGCCCCACAGGCAGCGGCAATGAGGGCGTCCCTGCATCGCACCACTTCGTCACCATATCAATCCGGCCGGCGTTTTTCCGGACCCGATGTCCAGTGCTCGCTCCTTTCTCATCCGAGGTACACTAATGGCCAAAGTGTGGCTAGATGATGAAGGATTAGAATGCCGCGGTCAGACGAGCATAATTTCGTGACTGAGACCTTTATCGACGTTGCGCGCGACCTATCTCGATCAGAGTTGTATGGCTACGGAGAAGCGGATCGCGGCACGTTTGATTTTGCCTGTTGTCTGACCGCCAATCACGCCCGTCAGGTCATTGGGCAAACACTTACACACCATGCGGCAGGAATCGACAAAGACCTAGCCTCCCTTCTTCTTGAGTCAACAACGGATGTGCCTGTCTACCTGTATTCGTACGATGCGCGTAATGAGGGGCGCATTCAAGAGTTCCTCCACAGGGCGCGCCGGAGTCTCCCCGACCGCGTAGGCTTGCTGCGGCTCTTCCGCTACCCGGCGTTCGACGCCGATATCGACAGCGAAAGAACCGCAGTCGCCAGGGCGATACGGAATCAAGTCCTTGATGATCTCGTCATGAACATACTGTTCGGACGACTCCAGGCCGCAGACGTCTCGCTGTTCCTGCAAGGGACCAGCATAAGCGGGCTTCTGCTTGCGGCACTTGAACACATTGCCCTCAACGGCTTCTTCAACTTTCCGGAACTTGGACGGTCTCTTGGCGCCAACCCAACCACCCTGAGGCCGCGCGTACAGACACTTCTCACTGCGGGCTTGCTTGTACAAATGCCAGGGAATTCCATGTTTTCAGCGACACCACGTGCTGGCATCTTTTTGCGTATATGCTCACTTCTTGCTCGGGATCGGGGAGCCTCAACCGAGCTTGCCTACATCTTGGACCGACTCGATCTCGGCAACCACAGAACGCATCCATCTATAATCCCGGCCGAAAGCGAACTGCTGAGGGTTCCATATAGTGCGGACGGAAAGCGGCTCAGGCTGCTGAATGAGATTCGAAATGCTCGGGAAAGGTTCGGAGCAGATCTAACGTCCTTCGGCTTTCAACTTGCCGACCCGCATGCCGAGCCGGGGCGATGGATAGGGAGATAAAGCATCTTCCTGGCTGCGTTGGCAGGCCGTCGCGGACTACCACCTTTCACACTCATCTCGGCAGTTCCGAATACTGAGCAACGGTGAAGAGGACTACGTTGCGTGGTGGCACGCCGCCTATCCCCGGGACGATCAGCGGCATGAGCGCAAACGTGAAAAAGGTGTGCGGGATCGGGGGTTGCGCCCGCGGAGCGGCGAGGTCACTAGCCTTTCGATCTGCTGCCGCCTAGCAGCAACGCCGACGGCAAGGTGCGTGGGTGGTTGGCGCGGGTCGGCCGTCGAATCCGTTCAGCCGGGCGCTGGTGCCCGGCTGAACGGGTGGCAGGTCGACACGCCCGGATGATGGGCTCACCCAGTTAGGCGTCAACCGCATGATCATGGAGCGTTTGACCTTGGCCCACGGCCGATCGAGGATCGGTCCCTCCGGCTGCTTACCGACGAAGAACGCCGCGATGTCACCTACCACCGTCCGGGCCCGGCTTGGTGACCTGCCGTTCAACTGGTTCGACTGACCTGCCCGTTAACACTTCGCGGCAGATGCGGACGCCGCCTCCTGGCCGGTCTCGGTGAGACTGTATTGGTGAATGAGGTGACGCTGTCCGTACCTGGCTACGACTCCCAGCGAGGTGTTATCGCACCGGCTGAAGGAGGATCCATCGTCGTTGAAGTCCGCGACGGCACCGTCGAGATCTTCGGCGACTCGGCCGGGCTGCGGGATCTCGCCCGGTGGTGTCTGGCGCTGTCCGATCCGACCGCTCCGCCCGGAGCGCATGTCCACCTCGACCCTGGCGTCATGCCGATGTCCCTGGAATCCAGTCCGCTGATGCTCGCTCGCGAGCGCGGGTGACCGCATTCAGTAACCCAGGGTCGGCGGCAAATCCACGCACGTGATCATGTCAAGGGTCATGGATCGCGACGCTGTGTGTGGGACAAAGCTGGGTCGGTTCATAGCCCTGCACCACTTGGTTAACGCCGATCGGGCCAACGCCAATTCGGCCGCCTACCTGATCATTCGCGGCGGTTCAGGCCACTAACCTGGGCAACATGGCAGAACCCTCGGAGTACGAGCTCGCGGCGTGGCGTGACATTCAGCGGTTCAAGGGCAGGCCCCTGTCGGCCGCGTTGCGCAGCGCCGGCGAGGGCGTGTCCAACGGCGCCGCGGCACTCGGTCGGCGTGCGGCGACGTACCTGGAAAACCACCCGGGAGCTCAATCAGTCGTGTCGCGGGGGCGCGGCATTGCTGCCAAGGGTGCGAGCGCCATCGGCACTGGGGCTCGCAAAACCGCCGGCGTCCTCCCCACCAGCGCGACGGACTGGAGTGGCAGTGCTCTGGGCGCGATGCAGCGAACGGTGGCGAAGATTTCGCGAGCCGGGCTCTCGCCCAAGCGGGTGGTGGAGCTCCACCAGAAGCGCGGGCACGACGTCACCAAGCTCTCCGACCTACGGCGTCTCGACCTCGAGCAGATCCACGCGGTCCGCGGGCGAGCTTTAAGCTGGTACTACCCGGCTACTGCCGCAGTCTCGGGGATGGGTGCGGGGCTGGTGATCTCGGGAGGCGAGCTGGCTACCGCGGTCTCCGGCGGCGCGGCGGCGGCGCCGTCGGGAGGTGCCATCGTCGGCGCTCTCGCCGGCGACGCCGCCATCGTCATCGGACTCGCATCGCGCGCAGTCGGCCATGTCTCGCTGCTGTACGGCTACGACCCAGAAGAGCCGGCCGAGAAGCTCTTCGTGCTGTCCGTCGTCAACGCCGGGACGGCCGCGTCCGTCGGCGCGAAGAACGCTGCCTTCGCCGACATCTCGCGCCTCACCCAGGCACTTGTCCGCGGTAAGACGTGGAAGGCTCTGAACGATTCGGTCGTCGCCCGGATCGCCGGACGGTTCGCGGAAGCGGTCGGCCACACCCTCACCAAGAAGGGTCTCGGCAAGGTCGTTCCGGTAGCCGGAATCCTGGTCGGCGGCACCCTCAACTGGACCACCCTGGAGGGAATCGTCGACACCGCCGAAATGGCGTACCGGCGCCGGTTCCTGCTGGAAAAGTACCCTCAGCTTCTGGACGAGGAGCCAATCGAAGTCTTCGTTGTTGAGGACACGGACGACCCGAACGACGTAGTCGACGACGGGTTCAGCGTGCTCGGCGAACTTGCCGTAGAGGGCGGACCCGACCTGCGCTGAATCCGGTGCTGGCCGCCTACGGCAGGAACTCGACGACGCCGTCGGTGCCGTGCAAGCGAATGCGCTGGCCGTGACGGATCGGGCGGTTGGACCGCTCGACGCCGATGACGGCCGGCAGGTCGTACTCCCGGGCAATGACAGCGCGATGGGTCATCAGCCCGCCAACCTCGGAGACCAAGCCAAGCGTTCCTCATGGCCGAGACCGGTGGCATCCGCTCATCGGCCATGAGCGGAATCCGCCCTACCGCCTCTACGAGGACGCCAACGCTGACGCCTTCGGGCCCGCCGAAGAGATCTCCAGCTTAGAGGGCCAGCTCAGGACGTTGCGTGTGGGATCGGTGTCTCGAGAGACGAAACTTCGGCGGACTCCGGCAATCTCACCCGCAACGCTTCACCGCACGACCTGCGGTACTGCGCCGCCACCTACCTCAAAGTTATCCAGAACTCCTGGGCCACTCCTCCGCCGCCATGACCGACGTCTACACCTCCGTCATCGTCGAACTCGACGTCTAACACGCCAAAGCTGAAGCCGCCGCCATGCTGCTCTACCGTCACCGGCAACAGCCAGCCACATAAGCGTCGTCTGCTAGCCGCCCTCGCTACAATCGGGAGCTTCCTGCCGCGTCCCGGGAATCTCCCGCAGCGCGAAGGCGGGATCGATCTGAATCGGTGGCCTGTCCCCCTCGTCGAGCGGAACGGGCGCCCGTACCGCCCCGAACTGAATGCTGTCCACCGTCGTGATACGCCACCAGCCGACGGTGTCAAGGAACCGCATGCTCATCGGCCGGTCGTGCGCCGGGGCCTTCGGTTGGCTGGTGTAGTCGTCGTACAAAACCCGCACTGTCAGTATCGAGCACGGCGGGGCGTTGAGATTGCCGCCGTAGAGGACGTGCGGGGTCGGCTTCACGCTCACCTGGGCCATCTCGAAATGGATGCGCATGATCGGCACAGGCGACCGGTTGTAGATTACGAAAGTGGGATATGTGTTCACCTCATCAGGCGCTCGGTCCGCGTACCAAAAGGACACCCGGGCGGCGTACCGCTGCTCGTACCGCTCATTCTCAATCTTGGCTAGCCCCAATTGCGCCTGGTTGATCTTCAATTGCGACCGGTTGATCTCTTGCTGATCTCGAAGCGTCCAGAAGGCGATTCCGAGAGCCAGCAGGGTGAGCACCGACGAGACGACAGCCAGCCACGTCTGCACCCGACCGCTGACGGCTGAAGGCGGCGCCACCGAGCGACGCGGACGGCGGCGCGCCGCGACAGCTCGAACTCGCGGCGCTCCTCGGGGCACAGGGCTCTCCTTCCATCGAGACCCTTCATCTTGACCCGAACCTGCAAGAATTGCCTCCGCCGACCAATCACCACAGGGTGACCTGACGTCCGTTCGTTGTTTGACCAACGCCACCTGCTCACGGTCACCCTCGCTCGATCTTTGCCCCACCAATATTCCCGTCGCGCCCCGACCAGTCCGTACCACAACCAGTCGACCAGCCGTGCCTCGACTGGGACGGCCAGCCAACGGCGCCGCTCACGCCGCCCGGTCTGCTGCCGGCCAGCGGCGACGGCGTCGCGCCCGAACGGCGGGACCAGCGGCTGCCTCAAACTCGCTTAGTACCATCGTGAACTGCTTCGGCTTCTCGAGGACCTGCTCGGGCACGACGAAGGCAGCGGCGTCACCGCTCCGAGCGGTAGGGGCGGAGCGTCGCCGCTCACGCCGATCGGTAGGCGGTCAGTGAGCAAACAGCCCCCACCGCCCGCAGCAACCGGTCACGGTCGTCATCCGAGCGGCGAGCCCGACGAGACAGGCGATAGCGCTGTTGAGGTCAGAGCGGTCAGCACGATGGCCATCCTCGATGGAAGCTACCCTTGGTAGCTAGCGTGTAACCCGTTGCTCCGTCGGCTGCGAGCAGGACCACCGCTTAGGGGGACCCGTGAACCGACCAGTCTGGGAACACCTCGACCCGCTCGCCTTCAACGACGGTGTGTTCTACGTGCCGGCCGCGGTCGAGTTGCAGCCGCGACTCACGCTCTGGGGGCACCCCGACCAACCCGATCTGCGCGAGCGGCTGGCCAACGACCGCCCCCACGGCATCGGTGGTAAGAAACTGCTTTGCCTGCTTTGCATGCGCTACCAGTCCCAAAGAGGGCTGCCCCGCACGCCGGTATGGCTGACCTTCGTAGAAGGCCGGCACGGCCCGGTATTCCGACACGAGGACGGCCGTTCCCCGCACCCGGAACACCAGCCCGAGACCGACACCCACAAGGCGCTCAAAGAGCGCAAGGCCCGCACATGGGAGTCCGCCGGCGGCACGGTGGAGGTTGAAGTGTGGCGGCCACGCGCCCGCCGCCGACCGGACGTCCTGGCCATCGGCCCGGTCCTAACGGTCGCCGGGGAGATCCAGCACTCTAAGGAAACCCCTCGGACTATCCGGGCCCGACAACGAGCGCTCCGCAGGGCCGGAGACCGGGTGGTGTGGACCACCGACCGCGGCGCCGACGACATCGCGTTCCTGCACCCGGTGCCACACCTGTCCGTACCGGCCCTCGACGACCACCGCATGTACCTGTCCGAGACCCGCCTGGAGGTCGGCGCGGGTGCCATCCCGTTCCAGCCGCACGGGGGGGGCGGGGCGCACCGGGGGCCGGCCCCCCCCGGGGGCCCGTCCACCCGCAAGACCATGCCGTGCGGCCGGTTGCACCTGTACCCGACGCTCAACCCGTACAGCTACAGCCGGCAAAAGGCCGCCACAACCGCCATATTTCCCTGTGGCCCTCGCCTTCACCTCGACCACCTACTCGAAGGCATCTTGCATGGGGCTTGGCTGCCCTACCGGCACCGCGACCGCGTTAGCTGGATCCCTGCCGATGCTCACAGCACGGTCGCCGGCGAACGGGGCGGGACCGTCGAGCTCGCCGAAACCGCAAGCGACCCCCGGCGCGACGAGACGGCAAGACGCGCCTGCGAACGGCGATACGGTCCCGACGCCACGCAGGCCGAAACGTCCGAGGCGAGAACCCTGCCCTTCTGCTGCGGTAACAAGCCGCCCGGACGAGCCGGTCAGCCGCTGGTCCTCGCCTGCCAGCTCTGCAGCAACTCCCCTACCTACTGGCGCCGAGAGGAACTCGACGGGACGCAGTCCAGCGCCCACCAATGATCTGGCCCTCAGACCCGGACGCCCGAGGCCAACCTACCTGACCTCGACCTCGAGGAGGTGTCGGTACTGCTGGCCACGCTGTCAGTTGCAATCACCGTCGGCGGCAGATCCGGGCGGGGGTTCTCGGGCACGGTAGCGGGACCTACGCTGTCGTCGCCGGTCTGGCTGAGGCACTTGGGGTTGCGGTGAGTTTTGACCTGTACGTCTGGCACGAGGACCAACCAGTCACTACGGCCGAGGCGCGAGCAAAGCTGGAGCGTTGGGGAGACGGCGGACAAGAAGTGTTCGCCGCGCATCCCGCCGTAGGGCGGTTCTATGACGCACTGCTCGATCGCTTCCCGCCGCTGGAGAGTCTCGGCGATGATGACGTCGACCGGCTCGGAGTGTGGAGCATGACTCCCGAGCGTTCCGACGCGATTCTGACCGTCTCGTGCGTCTGGTCGCGAGCGAACGAGGTCGGTACCGCCGTCCTGACTCTCGCCGCCGAGCACGGCCTGATCTGCTACGAACCGGGCTACCACGTCGTGAACCCCAACGCGCCGGGCCACGCAGCCCTCTTTTCGCTCTCGTCGGAGAGTCTGCCGACGATGCCCGACCCCGACGCGGGCCGATTGGAATGGATCATCGGCCAGGTCGGCGAGAACGACGGCTACGTGATTCTCGAACGCGCCGATGGGTGGTTCGTCCAGGTGGGCTACGGCGACGCTGCCGGAGCACCCGCCGGGACATACGCACTCGAGTATCAGGAAGGTTCCATCGACCGGCACTTCCGCTGCCAGACCACCGACCGCGAAGCAGCCCTGCGGCTCCTGCAGGAATTCCGAGCCGGCCACGAAAGGTGGAAACGCCGTCACCTGTGGGAACCACTCTGACCAGTCCCCCAACTGCCCATCCAACCGTCGCAGGTGTCCGGACGCGTACGCACGGCAGAGTCTCACCGCACCGAGGCGCGACCGACGGCATCCGAAGGTACGTCTGCTACGAGCCTGATCATGCGCACTGTTCTCGGCATGAGCGGAGCCGCTCCACCGCCTCCGCCGGGGTGCCGACGCTGACGCCTTCGGGTCCACCGAAGAGGTCTCCAGCCTGAAAGGCCTGCTCAGGACGTTGCCCGTGGGATCGGTGTCTCGAATGACGGAACTGCGGCGGACTCCGACATGTTCACAGGCAACGCTCCACATCGGTCTGCAGCACGCCTACAGACGTCGCCTTAGGCGAACCGAGACACCGGCCGGCGCCAGCCATCCCGGTGGCAGCAACGCCCGACCACTTCGCTCCTCGCTGGGAGGTCACACCGCCCCCCTTGACCGCATCACCACAGGCCAGAGACCTCGTCCCCGTCCGGCGTCGGTGAGCACTTCGGTCCCAGTGACCTCTTCGCCAGCCTGCACCCAATCTGCTCCCAGTCGCAAGGCCGGGCCAGCCAACGGCTCCTTACCGCTTTGAGCTGCGCACAGTCCCCTACCAGGCGACATAGAGCGCGGTCAGCTCCTGCGCAGAACCGCTGAGCACTCCGCGGGAAGCAGGACGCCGCACCCACTCTGACCTGCAAAAACGCGAAGCCGCAGGCAGGGGTGGGTGCAGTTACGTGCCGCCCGGTGCCGTTCGGTGCGGTTGAGGGCCGTTCAGTGCACCCTGTTGCTCCCAAGCTACTCCCCGATCCAGGGCTCACGCGGTTGTTGCGGCCAGGCTGAGACGGACCGTCCTGCAGGTCGCTCGTTAGAAATCGTGGCCCGCTTGCCGGAGCCGCACTGGGTAACGCCGACGCCCCGGCCAGCGACCGTTAGGCTCGGTCGCTCCCGCCCCGCTCCCACGGCCCGGTCGTCAACCGGACGTGCTCAGGAATGCCGCGCCTTATCAGCGGCAGAAGAGTGAACGTCGACGCGAGCAGACCGCTGCCGTACCGACCTGTGCTCGGGAGAAGCGGGAGTGGCGTCGGGGATCGGCGTTTACCATTCGGGGCGTGCCGACTTACGAGGAACTGACGGAGCTGAGTCGTCTGCCGGACCCGTCTACCCTGCTGTTCAGCGCACGGTCGGGCGCGCCAGCGCAGGGCCAGCCGGGCCGCCGCGAAGCGGTCGAGCACTGGTCGTTCCTCGCGGGCCGTGACGGCTACACCGTCACGCCGCTGGACACGCGTTCCGCGCATGGCAGTGCAACGTACTGCGGTGACGTGGATATCGACGGGCTGGTCTACCAGGTGCACCGAGGGCCACGCCGCCGGATCGTGCAGGCGTGGATGGACAGTGAGGGCGCCTGGCAGGGCAGGTTCGTGCTCGACGACGCGATCTGGGCGGTACCCGTACCGCCGGAGCCGGAGCCGATCGACTGCCCGTGGTGCGCGGGCGGCCCGCCGGACACGCTCCGGTTGGCTGGTTCGGGGCCGGTCGACGGCATCTTCTCGGTCTGGGTGGCCGAGCACGCTGATGGCACCGGGCGCGGGATCGTCATCCAGCACGACCCCCATGAGGATGAGCCCGACACCGTGTGCTTCGAGCCCGCCCACAGTGTGGTGGAGGCTGGCCTCCGCGGGTGGGCGCTGTCCGACGACGAGCTGGCCCTGCAGTTCACCGAGGTTGCTGCCAGCGAGTTGGAGATCCCCGACGTCGATGGTTGGCTGCGGTTCCGGCTCGCGGTGAAGCCGGCGGCGCGGCGCAAGCTGCGGGCCGGGCTGGAGAAGATACTCCAGCTGTCCAGTTGACGGCCCCGCACGCCTATGGGTGCGTCCTTCGCGGCAGATCCGGTCCTACGGTCGAGGCCTGCCCGTCGTGCAGTGCTGCCTCCCGGGCGCACTGAAGACCATGGGAGACACGGCGTGCGCGAGGCCGCTGAGCTCGTGGAACTACGTCGAACGTGGTGGGGCTGAATGATAAGCAACTGGTGGAACGGCTCCACAGATCAGCTCGCGGTCTGCTCGCGCAGTTCCCTGGTCGAGCTGGCGGCGGTGCTACCGGCAACGGGCAGGTTCGTCGTTGCCCGGCTTGATGGAACGAGGATGACGGATGCGGACCACGCCTTCTACGAGTTCTCCGATGCGCTGCTCTTTCCCGGCTACTTCGGCTGGAACTGGGACGCGTTGTCCGACTGTCTCCGTGATCTGAACTGGTTGCCCGCGGACGGGTATCTGATCGTTGTCGAGAACGCGCCCCGGTTGCTGTCGAGCAGTGCCGAGGATCGGCACACGCTGTTCCGGATCCTGTCGCAGGCCGTTCATTACTGGGCGAGCCCGTTCGGCCAGCCAGAGTTCAAGGTGCTGCTGCTGTGCGAGCGCGACGACGAGGCGGCGCTGTTGCGGCAGGAGATCGCCGGCGCAGTCCATAACATGCGGTGAGATCGTCGATACTCGTGACGCCGCCTGCCATCCGCTCATCGGCATGAGCGCACGGGCCGACCTGCAAGCCCGCGGCCGAGCGGCGGATAGGGTCTGCCGCCGTCTGACAACGCGGGCCGGCGTCGGCCTCTCACTGGGACCGGCGGCCCCACGATCGCCTTACTCGGGTGGTCCCGCCGCAACATCGATGCCGGCGTTGGCGAGCAGGGTCAGCGCTTCCGGGAAGGGGCTGTTGAGCGGGCCATGGTGGATGCGCACGCGGCTGGCAAATTCGTTGTCCCGGGCGATGCGGGTGGCGTCGCCGAGCACATTGAGTCGGTAATGCCACCATTGCACCGCTCCGTTGCGCTGCTCGACCCGCATTAGGTCATCAGCGGCCCGAGCGGCGATAGCCCATCTGCCGTTGGCGCTGGTGGCCCAAACGGCGGCGACGTCGGCACCGTCAATGGCGTCGAGGGCTTCGGCCGCCGCAGGGAACGGGTTGGTGAAGGTGCCGCCGACGTGGAGTGCGGTGTCGGCGTGCCGGCTTACCCGCCAGGCCGGCCGGCGATCCTCCAGTACGTCGATGGCGGTGGCGATCGGGTCGTCATCGACGATCATCGCCACAGTGCGCATGACGTCGTCTGGGTCAATGGGGAAGCCGCGGCTGTTGCTGATGGCCTCCGCGTGGTCGGCCACGAGAATGGCGTCGGCGGCGACCACGAGGTGAGCGGCTCGGTGAGCGGCTGCCTCGTAGCGTAGGTACTCGGCGGGGCGGCCCGTCGTGGGTAGGTGATCCCGGATGAGGTAGAGAGCGACGGCAGCCACGCTCGCGACGTTGGCCTCGATGACCGGTGGTATATCGTCCAGGTCGAGCGTCTCCACCACCCCGGTGAGCACGCTGATCCATCCGTGTTCGCCGTACGGCGTCTCCCAGGCGCCCAGCTCGACGCCGACGAGCACGAGCGTCCCGACAGCCAGACGGTCGACCGCGGGCAGGTGGGCGAGGTCGTTGCGAACGGTACGGGTTAGGGCGTGGCCGATGCGGCGCAGCTCGCGCAGCGCTCGCTCGTCGGTGTCGTCGTCTGGGTCGCTCTCGCCGTGCGCGCTGCCCGGGCTTTCGGCCTCGGCGTTCTCCCCGGTTGAGGGGTCGATGTCGTCGTTAACGGTATTCGCGTCGTCTTCGTTGAGTCCGGCGGCGCGTTCGTCGCTGAGCAAGTCGGTTGGCTGGAGCAGGTCGCTGCCGTAGGTCATGGTGGCGGCGGAGAGGGCCGCGAACCCGCCGAGGGAGAAGTGGAACATGGCCGCCCCGAGCCGGCTCTTCGCGTCGTCGCTGTAGCGCAGCCAGTCCTCGGGATCGGTGTCGAGCTTCGGCGTGCCGGCTGAGGTCTCCGACTCGCTGGCGGGGCCGCCGGTTCCACCCACTGCGGGCAGGGCGATGCTGGCGCGCGCGGCGGCGAGTTGGCGGACCCCGTGGAGCCAGCGTTCGGCCAGGCGCGCGTCGGCGAGGAGCTCGATCGGTCCCTGGGCCCTTCCGCGTGGCTCGTCGCCCAGGCGGAGCATCGTGCGTGCGGGATCGGTAACGAACACCAGATTCCCGTCGCGCGTGACGCCGTGCTCGGTCCACACCGTCCGCACCCGGGATCCGCCGGGCAGGTCGACGCCGGCGATGAAGTGGTGGACAGCGCCTTCGGGAACGGCGCCGACGTCGGCCCAGGTGTCGAAGTCGGTGTGTGCGGAGGCCACGACCCGTACCGGGCAGGGCGTGGGGCGGGCGAACGTGACGTGCAATCCGTCAGCGGCGCGGGTCGCCGCGAGAAGCGTGGCCGCGGTGGCCTTGTTGACGTAGTTGGTCGCGCTGATCCGCACGGCGGGCACCTCGTCGAGGCGGATCGGCACGCCGCCGGGAAACAGCGATGCGGAGGGCTGGGCGAGGACACCGAGCTCGACGTTGCCGCCGTCGGCGACGGACTTGAGCAGGGCCGCCGAGGACAGGTTGGGGCTGCCGGTGAGCGTCCAGCGGGCGCCGTCGTCGCCGATGGCTTCGACGAGCTTGCCGTGGCGGTAGGAGCGGTGTCGGTCCTCCACCACCTCGAGGTCGATGCCGAGACCGTCGATCACGCGGGCTATCGCCTCGGGTTGCACGACGGTCCGGTGACCGGACTGCACGGCCAGCGTGACGCGTGCCGGGGTCAGCCGCAGCAGCAGCTCCTGGATAGCCTCGGCGCGCTCGTCGTGGAACGGCGCGTACAGCCGCAGGCACTCCACGGGCGTGGCCGGCAGCTGGTCGATGATGGGAGCCTCGGAGGTGTGCACCAGACGGTGACCAGTGTCGACGACCTGGCCGTCGTTGAACGCCTCGAGGGCGGTGGCGATGCGACCCATCGCGTCAGCGGCGGGCGGGCTGATCGCGCACAGCCGCGCGACGCCGCGCAGCCATTCGGCCGCGTCGAGGACCAGCCGCGGGCATCTGTCCCGATCTGCGGCGGCGATCGTCCAGGTCTCGGCATTAAGGTGCCAGCCGCCGACCGAAAGGTTGCCCGAGCCGACGGCCACCAGCGCCCGCGCGGCCCCCACGATGACGGTGAGCTTGGGGTGGAAGGCGCTCCCGGTAGGGGTGGCGGCGAGCCCGTGTATGTAACGGGTGCCGGCGTTTCGCGCGGCGCGCGGATCCGGATTGGACATGCGTAGATCGCCGACGACCGTGACGCGGGCGCCGGTCGACTGGGTGACGCCGAGCACGGCACGCTCGAAGAAGCCGAGGTCCGCGTTGAAGGTACAGAACAGGGCCTCCCGGGCCTGCCGGCCGGCTTGTTTCTCCTCGGCGAAGATGTACGGCAGAGGCGACGGCACTGTGACAACGTCGCCGGCGTTCTGGTAGTCGCCGACGACGACGTCGGCGGGCTGGTCAAGCAATGAGGTCTCCCCGGACACCGATCTCCCATACCCCGTCGGTGCGGGCGAGCAGGCCCATGCCGGCGAGGATGCCGGCCAGTTGGTCCCACCGCAGAGAGGCGGAACCCGCGGTCTCGTCGGAGTCGCGGAACAGCAGGTCATCGCGTAGATGCACCCGAGTGGGAATCTTGAGAACGCCCTTTCGGGGATCGAGGCGGGCCTTGGCCAGCGCGAGTCGCTGGGACCGGTCGACCATCGTGTCGGTGAGCCATCGGGCAAAGTCGCGTAGCGGCCTGTCGTGCCATCGGTCAAGCTGGTCGGCCAACCACCGCGGCGCCAGCTCCTCGTAGCGATCCTGCGCCACGTGTCCCTCGAAGCCGTGCAGCTGCCGACCGACCAGCTCACGCCCACGGCGAGCGCCGAGGGCCAGCACGCTGAGGTCGCGCACGGGAATGTTCAGGCCCATCAGCCCCCGATCGTGCTCGGCGGGCACCGGCTGTCCCGCGCTATCCATGGTTGGTGGCAGCCCATCCCGGAACGCTCCCACGGTGCTGTCGGGTAGCAGGTCCGCGAGATGCGCGGCCAGCTCCGCGCGGGGCGTGATCCCTTGGATGCCGTTGACAAGCCACGCCCAGAGGCTCCGCCACGCCGTGACGGAGTAGTTGCGCAGGATGAGGCCCCGCCACTCGTCGGACAGCTCCAATGCGGACAACACCGGGTCGCTCATCGCCTCTGACTCGAATGCCAGAAACCGGGACACGTCCCGGGTTACCCGGCGGACCTCCGTCAGCTGAATGACGCGCGCGATCATGCGCAGTGTCTGCCGGCGGACACCGGCCCGCGTCGCGGGCGTCTCGGCCTCCGGGACGGCGAATAGTCGGGCGAGCCAAGCGCCGTCGGCGCTAGTGGCCGAATGGCAGACGCACAACGACTCGTAGGCGTCGAGCGTCGCGTCGTCGAGCGTCCGCCTGCTGACCAGGTCGAGCACTTCGCCGAGCCCTTGAGCGACAGCGCCGGTATCCATCTGGTCACCGGGACCGATGTCGTCGGCTCTGGTCACGATTCGGAGCAGAACCTCGGAGCCCCGGTACGCCGGCCAAAAACCCCAATTCGGCTTGGCGTAGACACCCGGCGCGGCCAATTCCGCCACATCCACACCGCCGTCGGACGCCCGCCTCAGGATCTCGTCATATCCGTGTGGTCGGGACAGCGCCTCGTGCGCCGAGCCAGCGCCGCGGTAGTGACGCGCCGACACCGCCCCAACGACGACCTCAGCCCGGCGCAACAGACTCTGTGCCGCGCCGCGGGCCAGGCCCCGCCTCTGCGCCTCCGCGGAGATCAGGCCGTGAAGCGCGTAGTAGCGGGCGTTGAGAGTAACCGTCGTGACCCCGGGGACAAGCCGATCTACAACGTTCATGGTGAACCGCTCCACCGACAGCGGAAACCGGCCCGCGTAAGTCCTTGATCCAGAAGACGACCACGCAGGACCAGTCACCACGGCCGCCAGTCTGCCGCCGGCCCCGACTTGGCGCAAGCACGGACGAGCGTCGAGGTGAGAGCCAGGGTGACGACCGAGCTCGTGAACACGATGACCAGAAACGCAAGACCCACGTCGACGGTGACTCCTTCGGTTTCGCCGAAGAGGTCTCAGCCTGAAGGGACTGGTCAGGGCGGTGTCCGTCGGATCGGTGTCTCAGATGGCGGAACCGCTGCAGACTCCAGCAAGCTCACCCGCAACGCTTCACATAGACCACGCCGACAGTCGGGCGAGGGTAGCCCGCTTGGCGGAACGAGATGCATTGTTTCCGACTCCGGCAAGTCCGACTCTCATGACTATCTGGCGGGACACCTGGTCCCGGCGCCGCTTGCCGGCTAGCGCTCGCGGCCGGCACCGCAGGCGGCGGGTGCGGCAGAGTTACCTTGAGTTCTGTGTCGACCTTCCCGATGGCCTCGCGCAGGTGTGTACTCGCGATTGCGGCGCTTCTGCTGGCGAGCGGAACTGGCACCGCGGCATGGCGGATGGCCGCGAACGAGTCTGTTCCCGCACCACGGATCCAGCATCCTGGAACGATCGCGATCGCCGCGGTGACGGCCAGCGCACAAGACCCGATCTCCGTTCACGTCGAGTTTGACGGGTCGGTCGGGGTACGGCACACGAGGATGACGATCCTGCTCAACCAGGAGCGAGATCCGCACGCGGAGCCCGCCCCACCTCCACGCCTACTCGTCTTCCTGTGCGGAAGTATCGCGGAGGCCGTTGACTTTCAGAACAAGAACGGCCAAGAGGTGCTGTGGCATCGGACGCTGCTTGACGGCATCCACGCCAGCATCCTGGGGAGCCTCTCGGAATGCGTCTACAGCCCGGTAGTCCTCGACGGAACCGTGCCCTTCCGACAGGAGATCCTGACCGGCGAAACAGCGGCGCACACCAGCAACACTGCTGCCTCGAAAGTAATCTACGCGCTGCCCGCAGTCGTCCCCTGGCCCCGCGTCCTCTCCGTGAATGGCCTCCTACTGTCGCAGTTACCCAAGGGCTCCGAGGCCGAGGTTCAATTGATTAACCCGCCACCGGACCTGCAGCCAACCTTCGCCAGCCCGGAACTACCCGACTCCGGTGTCCTTCGGTGGGGTGCCGCGCTTGACTCCTTCGCCGACGCGCGCAACGCGTATCGCCTCAGCGGTGACCTTGTCGACCGACATGCAGCGGCCCAGCAGGACTTGTTCCTAGCCGGTGCCCTCGCCGGAGTCGCCGGTGGTGCTCTCGTCTGGTTTCTCGAACTGACACTCGGCGCGCTGCCGCGCTCTACGTCCGACGCTCGGGGCGCTGGCGCCAGGCCGCGGGCAAGGCGATCAGTCCGGCAGAGCTGGCGGCCATCGAGTTCCACGCTAGCCGCCGGCCAAATGCGTTGGAAGAAGCGAGGCGCTGACGCGTCCCGTGCTCGCGCCCGACGGGGCCGCTGACGCCAGTGGAGAATGTTGCAGCCGCACAGGTCCCCGTCAATCATCGTCATGGTGCCTTCAGAGTTCGGGCGATCAGCCCATAGCCGTCCTGCCTGCCGCCACTACACCTCGCCAGACCGTCGGCACACCCCTCGCCGCCGATGGGCGGCAGAAGAGAGGCTAAGCGATGCACCGCCTGCCGTTGCCGCCACTCAAAAGTGTCGTCGGTGCTGCTGCACTGTAGACGCTAGACCCGCGGGCATCGGGAGGACGCCTGATGAACGTCATCGTCCCTGCAACGGTTGGAGCTCTCGCGTCGTTGGCCGTCGCGATGTTGTCGGCATACCTCGCTGCTCGCCAACAGCGACGCAGTGCCCTAGACGTCGAGCACCGGCTGCTTCGTGAGTCGTGCTTGAACCCGTCGCGCTTCCATCTGGTCGAGAACCATTTCCGTCTGGTCGACATGGTAGAGCGCGTCGAGGGAGCGGGCGGGCGGTTCGCTAAGGTGGACGTGGTGTCCGCACCGGAGGAGATTTCCAGCAAGAGTGCAAGCTGGTTCACTGGTGAAGGCGCACGCCTGACCCACAGCGGTATATTTAAGCGCATGTCTTTTCGTGCACGCGGCGAGAGTTCGGGACAAGGTGCCCTACCTACGCTTGACCGCGTCGGTGGACACCATGCTCGCGGAGCTGCTGCAGGTTCAGGTCGGATTCCTCAAGGACCGAGGGATCCCTTACGTG
Organism: Micromonospora sp. NPDC049089; assembly: GCF_040648775.1. Classification (NCBI taxonomy): domain Bacteria; kingdom Bacillati; phylum Actinomycetota; class Actinomycetes; order Micromonosporales; family Micromonosporaceae; genus Micromonospora; species Micromonospora sp. NPDC049089. The sequence goes on along the minus strand of NZ_JBEZEH010000013.1, from coordinate 19,652 downwards.
TTGCAGAACAGCATCGGTCACGACCTTTGGCACCGAGAGGATCAACGCCTGCGGAGCTACCGAGAAATTCTGCGACCTGCTCGTCGCTCCGAGCACCAGGGTTTGGTTCGACCCTCTAATCCGGGTTCACCTTGAGACTGGGCGGGGTGAGAAGCTCTATCGCATCCGCCTACTCCTCGACGCCATCGAGCAGGTGGCGCGCTTTCTCGACGACTGCGTGAGTGGTGGCGGATCCGTCACGAGCCGAGCCAATACAGAACGGGTAGCCCGGGCCAGCTATCAACGGATCGAGCCGCCAGCGCCAGCCACAGATCAGCCCGAAATTGATCCAAACCCAACCGCCAACACGCTCGCCCATGAACGGTCCCCCAATCGCATCGCAGGACGGTAGCAACCGGGGTGCCGTACGCCGACCTCAAGGGCAAGCGGATCGCGCGCTGGTTCTGGGTGCCGGCCGCAGACGCCGAAGAGGTCACGTACGACGAGCAGCAAATCGACGGCCAGGTCGCCGACGAGGAGACGCGCACACACCGGCGGGCCTTCAACCGGCTGTGCGGCTACCTGGAGGAGTCCGACGTCCGCTCGACGAGTACGGTCCGGGACACCGGCGAGCCGGTCTTCGTCACCTTGGCCAACCCGCCGGCACCGCAGCTGTTCACCCCGCCGCCGATCGTGGTCCCCCAGGGGTGTGTGCCCGGGCGGACGGCTGCGAGAAGTGCGAGAAGAAGGTGCGCTTCTACCCGGGCGGCTGGGGCTGCGACGACCACAAGCCCTGACCGTTCATAGGTCGTCGAGTTCCTCAATGAAGTAGCCCTTTCCGACCGCGACCGTGTCACCCTTCTCGACGGGCAGCTCCCGGTCGAGGAACAGCTCGACCACCGGCTCGCCAGTTGTGCCCACCGGCACCTGGGCGACGTCCGCTCCGTTCCGCCGCACTCGATTGACTCGAGCCCGCCCCACGACGGAGGCACTGGTGGTGTGCAGCACCCAGGGGTAGAGCACCATCCACGTCCGGCACCGGTACATCAGCCCGTAGACCGGATGCCGCTCGACGGCGAGCACTGTGGCGCCGTCGTAGATAGTGTCGTCAGGCACGGCAGGCGGAGTCTCTGCAGTCGCGAAAGGGTCGGTCATCCGGCCATTCTGCGACCACGCCGCCCCCAGGGCGAGGTAGCAGCTACGGCTCCCCGAAGCGGCCCTCTTCCTCGTCGAGCAGCAGCGGCACGTCGTATACCAACATGTCCGGTCGGGCCCGCGCACCGTACCCGGTGCTGCCACCGGCCGTGCTCGAACGCGACGTCGGCGTCGATCTCCGCCGCCACCGTCGGTTCCACCTGCACCTACCGCAGCGGCTCCGTCCGCCCCAGCGGCTGACCGGCGGGCGCCGGTGCTCGGCTTTGCCGTGCTGGTGCGCCTGGTGGCCATGTCGGTCCTTCCCGAGAGGGGTCGCTCACCCCTCGGCCGATCCAGCGATTCGGACATTCCTGCTATACTGGTATCAGCACCGAGAGGTGCTCCTGATCATCCCGGTCGCGCGCGGGTTCGAATCCCGTCAGCTCCACAACATGGGGCTGTAGCTCAGTGGTAGAGCAGCGGGTTGTCTTGCCGAGGCCGGAGCGGATTCCCGCTCCGGCCTCGGTCGTTCGTCATGCGCGCAGCGCGCGAACCTCGTTCAGCAACTCGGTCAGGGTCCGCGCGGTCGCGGAACGCTCCGACGAGCCGCGGCCGAGGACGAGTACGGCGCGCTCTTCGCCGAGTCGGTGAAGTACGTGGCCAGCGAGGCTTACGAGCAGATCACGGGTGATGACCATGCCTTCTACGAAGCGATGAAGGCCCGCCAGCGCGAGCAGGCCGCCCAGATCGACGGGTTCGGCCCGCTTCAGCGTGGTCGTGGGAACGCATCAGGCCGCCGATGGCGCACAGCATCGTTATGGGGCTGGCTGGCGTACCTGCGTCTCCTCGCCGGAGCGCGGCAGGAAACTCGACTGGGCCAAGCCTGGTGGGGGACCGCCCACCGGCCGCCTCCGTGCCAGTCTCCGATGCGCCGCCCGAGCTGGCGGAGCAGATGCGACGCCTCGTCCTACAACGCCGCCTGCGTATCGCTTCGCAGCGCGGGACCGAGCCGTAGTCGACGCTCATCCGCCTCGCCGTCCGGTCGTGCTGCTGGGAGCAAGACGCTAGAGCGAGCGACCCGCTACGTTCGCCGTCATGGATGTTGCAGACATCATCACGATTATCATCGCGGCCCTCGCTCTGCTCGTCTCTGGCTGGAGCGTGAGGTACGCCCGAACATCCGCCCACTCCGCCGACAAGTCGGCGGTTGCCGCGGAGCGGTCTGCGGATGCCGCAGAGCGACAGGCATCGGCCGCCGAGGCAGCACTGCCACCGCCACCGCCAGACGTCGCCTGGGTTACCCAACGAGCGGGCAAGAGCCGCTGTTTGCTGAGGAACATCGGCACCAAGTCGGCAACCGGAGTTCGCTGGGTCAAGACCGGCGGACCCGCCGAAGGGTTCATCCGCTTCCCGGAGGAAGTTCCCCGGGTCCTGTCGGGAGGTGAGGTCGAGTTCACCGTCATTCGCGCGTACGGCGGAGCTGTGCCGGCCGAGATGCTGCTCGCCTGGGACGGGCAGGATGAGCCTGTCGCTGTACCCATCCCGTCATAGCCTCCTGGGGGTGGCCATGCTGCTGGCTCCGACACTGGTGGCCCTGCCCGACCCAGTCGAGGTACGCCTGGGCGCCCTAGTTTCGGAACGGATGTCCGCCGCCCGCCAGCCACCCGGGTCGGCGACCGCCTTGCGGCTGGCGGAGAGCACGGTCCGCCCATCGCCGGCCGCAGCGACCGCCCCGCCACCACGTCGTCGGAGTGCGGACGTCACTCAGCTGCTCGATCACCGGGATCAGCCTTCTTGAACCGCCCCGGATCTTCTAGAGACACAGGGCTGGCGCTCGTCCCCATTCGGGAGACAGGCAAGACGGAGCAATGACTCCTCCGGACGAGCCGACAGGTCCGAGGACGTGACCCATTCGGGTGCTTGTGACCGCTCGCGACGGTTCGTACCCTGGCCGTCTCACTCCTGATAGGACTTCGCTTGTGCCGATGCGGCGACCCGCCACCGACGAGGCCGTGCTGACGGTCATCGGGATCGTCGCCAAGACACTCTTCGCCTATTTCGGACCGCTCGGCACGCTCGTCGGCGAGACCACCGGCGAGGTCCTCAAGCTCTTCCAGCAGTCCGACCCGCCCGGGCGGAAGCTGAAACGTCAGCTCGAGGAGATCGCCGACAACATCACGACCAGCGCGTTGCAGCCGCACGAATACTCGACGATCCCGGACAGTGACCTGGCCGGTGCGGTCACCGCCGTCGGCATCACCCTGGAGAGGGTGCCGATCGGCAAGACAGCGATCGAGAAGAGCCGGCTTTCCGCGGAGGCTCTCTACAAGTTCTATCGGGCCGAAGATCCGGGGCGGCCGGACGATCTCGGCGAGGCCGCACCGGCCTACCAAGAGGTTCTGCGGGCGGTGTGCGTGCAACTCATCGACGTACTGCGGCACTCCGACGCGGCCCAGGGCATCGCGATCAGCGTGCTCTTCGAACAGCTGCGTACGCTAACCGCCGAGTTCGACCGGCCGATCAACCTGGCCGCGAACATGGCCGCCGTCGGCGACGAGCAATACCGGCCGTTCTACCGATCACGGGCCGGCCTCGTGCTGGCCTGGATGCGGTTGGTCGAATCACCCTTGGCGACAGCGAATGTCCGCCGGATCAGCCTTCCCCGCGCCTACGTGGAGCTGAACGCGCGCGTCGACGGCCAGGTACTGCCGCTGCGCCAAGCTCTTGCGCGCCGCCGGCGAATTCTGCTCACCGGTCCGCCAGGAATCGGCAAGACCACGACCCTGCGCAAGCTACTGCTCGACGTGCTCCCTGCGAGCCGGCCGGACGTGATCGAGGGCTGGGGTCTAACCGTGCCGTTCCTGCTCGATCTGCACGAGCAGCCAGCCGTCCCGCCGGTCGACAAGGCGCCCGAACTCATGAACCCGTCGATGACCGCAGGCCCGCACAACTGGCCGGGGCAGCTCGCCGCAGCCGGGCGAGCCACGATCCTGGTTGACTGCCTTGAGCCGCTGCTCTGTAAGGCATCCGACGCCGCGTTTCATCATGACGCGCTCGCCGGCTTGATCGCCTCGGCCGCGGACTCCATCGTCATCCTCGCCGCTCGCGAAGGCACCTTCGACCCCGCCTGGCCAGCTGGTCATGGTTTCACGACGGTCTACCTCGAGCCGCTCACCGCCAGCCAGGCCGGCGAGGTCGCCCAGCAGTGGTTCGCCGCGGTCGCAGCGGAAGTGCCCGACGACCAGGTCGCTATGGTCGAACGGCGCGCCGCCGAGTTCGCCACGGGTGTTGCGGCCCTTCCCAGTATCGCCGAGTTGATGTGCACACCACTGATCGTCGCACTCGCCTGCGAAGAGTTCCTGTCCTGCGGACACCGCCTGCCCGACGACCTCGCCCGGCTTATGAGCGGAGTGCTCGCTCGCCTTGCCGAGCGGGACGCTCGCTCCTGCCCGGAGCCGCAACCCAGCCCCGACGAGGTGCGTCGCGCCCACCAGGAGATCGCCCGGTGGGCTGCCCTCAACGGTGATCCGTTTCCTCGCGACCTGCTCACGTCCTACATGGCTGCCAATGCGCCAGGCAGTCAACCCAGCGCCGATGACGTGATCAACTATCACTCGATTCTGCGCCCGGACGGCGCCCGGCTCCGGTTCGTCGCCCCCGCTCTGCGCGACCAGCTCGCCGGCGCAGTCCTGGCCGCCGACTTCTCAATTCCCTACCTGCTAACGGAGGCTCGACGGATCGAGCGCTCCGGGATGGTCGGTGCTGCCATCGCCTATCTGGATCCGGCCCTCGCCGGAGGGCTGGTCGCCGACCTTCTCGGCGAAGCTAACGCGATGCGCGGGCAGAGGCCAGAGCGCCGAGCGCTGATTCGAGCTGCGGCTTTGGGGGCGGCTGCAGTGCCCGGCATCGATCCCAAGCTGCGTCGCAGAGCGATGGCGGCGGATGCGCGCTTCGGGCGTCGGCGCCCGAACCCGTGAAACACCGGTACGGACGGCAAGATGATGGAGCATCGGGAGGAGGATCCGCAGCATGAGAAGCGATGAGATCGCCTGGCCGCTGAGCGCGAGCATCGTCCGGCGGGCACTGATCGTGTGGCTGGGCATTCCTCACCCCGCCGACGGCTCCTCTCGTGACCTGATCATGGCCGAGGAGCCGAGCGCCTTGATCGTGCGACGGGTGATGCGTCGATTGGAGGAAATTCAGGAGCAGGTAGCAGGCCGGCTCGTCGAATACATTGATTGGTCGCCCCGACCGGGTCAACCCGCCGACGAGGAACGCGCCCGGATCGCCGGTGCGGTGAACAGCCAAATCAACCTTGCCGCCCTGACTCAGGATGATCTTCGTGGCACCGGATATGACCCGGTTGCGGTGGCCGGTCTAATCCGGGCCCGGACCGCGAGCGACCGGCAGCTCACGCGTCATCTGTCGCCGAGTGGGCAGGCACTGTACGAAAGCATGGTCAACGCCTCCGCAGCGATCTTCGTCGCAGTCGCCCGTGCAGCGGCGCCCGGTGCCAGAAACGTCATCAAGGCCCTCGCTGAGGACGACTACATCAGGGACCGTGTCAGGAATGCACTGGTCCACTTGCCGTCGCGCTTCCACAACGATCCGGAAGACACCGAGCAGCTCTACCGCACGCATCTGGCCGACTCTCTCGATCGCGTCGAACTTGTTGGCTTCCCCCTAGCGAGGCGCATCGGCCAGGAACAGCTCACCGCCACTTTCATCCGGCCGGACGTGCGCCTGCACTCCACGCCCGTACCGGTGGACTGGGCCCTGGCCGACCAGCCCCGGCTGTTCCTGCACGGTCCAGCCGGCTCCGGCAAAACCAGCATCCTCAAGTGGCTGGCAGTCGCTGTCGCCCGCCGCCACGGTGACGGTCTCCTCGCCGGTCTCGCCGACACGCTCCCCCTGTATATCCAGGTGCGTCAGCTCGTCCCGGGCCGCCTGAGCACAGAGCTGTCCGAGCTCGCCTTCTCGCAGCCGACGGCCGCGCTCATCGCAGGCCGGCTTCGGACGCGAGCCGCGACCGGCTCCCTTCTGCTGCTCGTCGACGGTCTCGACGAGACTCGCCCCGCCGACCGGGCACCCATCCTGAACTGGCTCGGCGAACTTGTCCGGCGGTACCCCGAATGCCGGTATGTCGTCACGTCCCGCAACGATGTCGCCGAGGAACTACTGCCGCCACGGTTCACTCCGGCCCGGGTGCTGCCGCTAGAGCGCGACGGCATCATGCGGCTAGTCCGCCAATGGCTGGGTGCCCTGACAGACGGAGATCCTCCGGCGGCGACGAAGCAGGCCCGCCGCCTGATCGACTTGATCGACGACGACGGCCGCCTCGGCGAATTGGCGTCCAGCCCACTCATGTGCGCGCTGATCACCGTCCTCTATACACAACGAGGCAACTCCGCACTCCGCGGCCCGAGCATTCACGAGCCGCTGGCGGAGATGCTGGCGATGCGACGAGACAACGAGCGCGCCATCGGCGACAGCGGCCGCTGGACATACCGAACTGTCCGGCAGCTGCTGATGGCGCTCGCGACCGCCATGGTATTCCGAGGCAGCGACGAGCTCGCTGAGCCGGAAGTCCTCGACATACTCGAACGCGAGTTTGCCGACAGGCCGGAAATTCATGACACGCCGGCGGTCGCCTACGAACACCTGCGCACCCGGGTCGGGTTGCTCACCGAACCAGTTCCAGGACGGCTCGGCTTCGTACATCGCACGTTCCGTGACTACCTGTCCGCCCGTGAGGTCCTCGACGAGAAGCTGTTCGACAAGGCGGTCGACCACGCACACGACCCGTCATGGCGCGAGGTGCTCATCACTGTCGCAGCACTCGCCGACCACGGCGACGCCGACCGGTTCGCAACGCTGCTACTCCGGCGTTACCGCAATGAACCAGCCCGGCGCGTTCTGCTCGGCCCGGTCACACAGAATTGTCTGGCAAGCATGCACTGGCTCAGCCCCGAAATCCGCCACGAAGCAGACATTGCCTGGCAAGAGCTATTGCCTGGCGGAGGCTCACAAGTCTTCATCGTAGAGATCCCGCGCCAGGAGGGCTGGGAGCCGCTGGCCCGATGGCTGCGGATAGAGTCGTCAACCAGGTTCGACGAGCCAGTGTCGGTCACACCCGACGAGGGCGACATAATTCATCGCCTACTGATCACCGGTCGGCCCGGCCTGCGCCTCGGCCAAGTCGTGGAGACCATGACCGAATGGGCTCGGATGAATCGCCACAGCGTGATTGTCCGCGACGCTGCGGGCACTGAGATCGTCATTCACCCCAGCCAAATGCGATCGAGGTTCGTTTGAGCGGCACCTCGCCCCGCATCGTCTCAGCGGTTCGTTAAACGCTGCGGCAGCGGCCGACTGACGGCGGGAGCCAGAATCCGGTGACGGTGCCGTCGGCTGTGCAGAGAAATCGACCATCGCGCTGCACGCGAGTTGGTGAGCGCGACACCAATCAGCCGTGGGACATGGCCCGCCTCGGACAAAGTTATCTCGTACGCCAATAGCCGGCGCTCGGGTGCCACTGAACGTCGGTACGTTCACCGTGCCGAAGGTCAGGGTCCGAAGGACTACCACTCCGAGCCACCCGAGGCGAAGGATCGCGGAAGGCAACGACCCTGCCCTTCTGTCCAAACGTGAGCCGCCGCACGCCGGCCAAGGGCGCCGCGCGGCGTCTCAGTGATCGACGCCATGTGCCGGCATGTCGGACCGAGCAGATACGGTCCGCATCCAGCCAGCCAGACCCCGCCAGGAGTCGACCTTGATCGAAACTGAAGAGCGCGTCCGCAGGTCGCCCTACGGCCGCTCCGTTGACTGCGGCTGTCCACCATCTCTAGCCCCATGAGTGCTTCCAGTAGGCAAGGACGACAGCCAGAACCAGCCAGGTAGGTGCAGCGGAGCCTGGCCCCTTCGAATGTTCTCCGGACTCGTGGGCCAGCCCGGCCCGACTTGCGGTACGCGGCATCGAATCGGATTCTCGACACTTTGCATGTGGATCTTGCATTGCTACTTGCACCGATCAAGCCACGCCAGGTCACAATGATCTATGCCAAGTCGTCGCACCCCTTTTGCCAAGTTCATGGCATGGGGAGGCCTGGTCGTGGCCCTGTTCGCCAGCCAATTGCTCGCGCAAAAGGCTTCCGCCGCATCTCCGGCCGCGAGCGCGGCTCCGGCATCCGCCGCTCCAGCCGTCCCCACAGCTGACCCACTGGACGCCGAGAAGAAGCGGCTCGAGATCAAGAAGCTCCAGCAGGAAACCGACTCCCTCAGCGGGCTGCGCAGCCTCGGGCCGCTCCTCTCAGTCATCGTGGCGGCGGCTGTCGGTCTTTTCGCGTCGATCCGGTATTTCGATGAGAGGCGACGGGAAAGGCGTATTCGCATCGAGGAAAACATCGACCGCTCTCTCGAGCGACTTCTGGAATTTCCGGTTGAAGGCAAGGGCTTCAACGTCCGCACGATCAATACTCTGCAGTCACTCGAACGGTGGATTTCGCTGAGCACAAATCCCACCTACTTCCAGGATCGGGCAATCGACGCCATTGTCGAGGCGGTCATGCACGACCTCGACTGGTCTAACCGGCGACACGCGGGCTTCGACCGATTGTGCCTGGAGCATTGGCCGGGGTACCGTGAGCGGCTGCAAGCCAACCCTCAGGACCATCTCTTTCTGCTCCAGCATTACGAAAGCGCCCTAAAGTTCCTCTGCGACAGAGACCCGCAGACCTTTTCCACGATCGCTCTGGTCGGCGGCAATTTTCAATCTAACCGCAGAGCACAACGGGACGACTTCCTGCTATTCGAGCGGTTGGCGTCGGGCTATCAGTATCACTTTAGTTTGATTGGAAACCCTGAAATGCGCGAGGCGATGGTCGACCGATTCAACGCCGCCTGCCGCAACCCCGACCTTGCTCGTCAACTCCTGGTCGACGATCGCGGTCCGGCACGCGCAGCTTTGCCAGTCCCGTCGAGCTGATTGGCCACCATATTTGGCCGGTTGAAGCACACGACATGAGCCCGCGAGCCGGTACGGTCGCTGTGGCGGTAGGACACTAGGGGGCAGGCGCCATGGCCGCGGATGGATATCTACCCACGGCGACGCTGATCGTTGAGGTCAACGAGAAGGTCGTCCAGAGCTGGGAGTTCGAGCTTGGGCCCGACGCGCCGCTGGGGGACGATGATCTCCGAGACGCCTTGGTGAGCGCCTTCCTCCCCGGGGAAAATCCCGCTGACTACCATCTGCTCCGCAGCGGGACGGCAGCCAAGCCGGTGTTCACACTTCGAAGAGTTCCACCGACGCCATTCTTGAACCCGCGCCCTGGCCCCCGATCGCAGCTCTGAAGGTCTCGCTGATGGAGTGGATCAGAAATCCCCGAGCGGGAGGAGCAGCAAGCCGCGGCCGCGAGGGTTCCGGGTCGACTCCCCCCACAGTCGGCTCGGCCCCTAGCGGTCCCAGGAGTCCGACGCCACCATGGATAGTTGAGCCCCGCACACCGACAGCGCCACCACGCCGCGGCCTGACTGTCGTCCCGCCTGCGACACCCGTCGATTCATGGTCAGGGCAGCTCTTCTATGTCAACGACCGCATCCTAGTTGATCTCTTTTCCAGGATGGTTGCGAACGCAGAGGTGTGTCTTGTCGTGCAATCACTGCCAGAGATGGAACCGCTAAAGTCCTGGCTGCCCGAGCGGCGCGTACCACAGGACATCAACCCGGCACTGGCGGCCATTTGCCTGATCCGGGCGGCGCAGCGACATGTCGCCATACCGGCACTGGACACGTCTGTGCGGATCGGTCAGCCAGCGAGTGCTGGCGGCGTGGCAACAAGCCTAGAACCCGACGGAGATGACCTACTTCTGCGGGTCTACGACAGGAACGCTGACGCTCGCGCGGGGATACGCTTGCTCGGCGGAGTGCGTCAGGGCTGGCAGCCGGCCGACCTGCGTGGCCGGGAAGTGCTCGGGGTGGGGATCATCCGAAGAGCTCGTTCTCGTCAACTCGACGCGGCGGGAGTAGCTTTCATCAACGGCAGCGCGGGGTGAACGCTCGGCCCACTGGGTTGGGCGCCGCGCATGGCCCAAGCCGATGCTGCCATCGGTTTGACCATTTCGGGTCCGCCGAAGAGGTCTCCGAGCAGGAAGCGCTGGTCAGCGCGCTGGTGGTGGGATTCGAGTCTCAGCCCTCGAAACCACATCGACGCCAGCACGGCAAAGGCCAAAGCCATGCGTCGATACGGTAGGACTGCTCTTGACAGGCGTCAGCGAGTCCCCGACGGCAGCCGGCACCAGCCGACCCTGACCACTTCGGTATCCACCAGGACGCTGCACCAACTCCGACCTGGGCGAATGTAAAGCCGCAGATAGGGGTGGGTGCAGTTGGGGGATGTTGGACGCCGTTGGATGCAGTTCAAGGACGTTCAGTGCACGCTGTTGCTCCCAGCCTGCTCCCCCGGTCTTGGGTCCGCACCGGAGCAGCGTCGGATCGTCGGCTATCCATCAACGCCCGCATGGAGGCCTTCGTGGGCTTGGTGAGGAACCCTCAGCCCGCGTCGACGATTTCGACCGCGGGTGCGAAGTGGCGGACCGCCGCCTCAATGCTTGGGCGGTGCAGTCGCCAGAGGGTCGCCGGCCGGCTGTCGGCAAGGACGGCCGGCGGCACGTGCGGGACGAGCGCCTGGTTCATCCGCCGCAGTCCGCGCGAGCGCGCCGAGCCCGGCAGCGGCGGCAAGCCGGGGCGCCGCTGCAGCCCGACGTACGGGACCGTGGTCGGGCCGGCCTGTTGCGTCCACAGCACGACAGCCTCGATGTCGGACCAGGGCACCACCGCGGTGTGTGAGGACGGCCAGGGTGGCGTTTGACCCAACGTGATCCCGGCCGCGTCGATGCGTAGCGCCACACGGCGGCTCAGCACGGTGACGAGCCGCAGCAGCAGGTACGCGCCGCCAAACACGATGGCACTCAAGCCGGGCAGAAGTTCGTCGCGGAGAAGCGCGACGCCAACGGCTACGAAGACCGCGCTGGTAGGTATGAGCAGCAGGTCGCGGCGGGTGAAGCCGAACCGCTCCTCGTACACCTCGCCCGGCGCGATCGTGCTGCCCTCGGAGGCCATGTCGCGAGACATCGGCGCCGTGGGTCGCTGAGTGACGGTGACGTAGGCGAAGGCTCCCAGCCAGCCGGCGAGCGCGAAGCTGACCACGCCGTCCCAGGGGAACGGCAGTCCGGTGAGGATCAGCCGGTACAGCAGCAGGTAGGCAACGATCGTCACCGCGAGAGCGGCACCAAGTGCCCACCAGCGATGCCGCGGACGGACCACCACGTGCCACCAGAGCAGCACCAGTGTGCCGCCCGGAGCCAGCACCGCCGGACGCATCCACCGCGCCGGATCGCTGCCCTTCACCGCGCCGAGCACGACAACGACGCCAAGCATGAGGACCGTCGCAAGGGGCGGCCCCAGAATCGCCCAGCGAAGGCGCAGAGAACTCGTATTGTCCGGCACGCAGGAACAGTACGGGAGGAAGATCGTCCACCACCCTAGGCCGCGCACCAGCGCGCGTCTTCACCAGGCAACCCTGACACCACGACCGTTGTCAGCGCCTAATGCCACCAAGATCAAGTGCCTTCCCCACCGACGCGTCCGCACGGAACCCGGACCGACTCAGTGGGACGCTGCGTAGGACGCATCCGGACCTAACGGCGCCCGGACACGGCAAGGAACAGGGACAATCGGCCGCTCGAGACTTTGCGGGCTGAGCCAGCGGGCATCGGGTCGGTGTGCTTTGAGGACCAGATCGACGCTTGAGTACGAAGTAGCGGAGACTGTCAAGGTGTCCCACGTCCGTTACAACTAGACGTGGACGTCGTTCTTGACTACGAATGGTACGGGGCCGGCTGGCTGCCGACCCCGTACCGATATCGCTACGCCTGATCGTCTTTCCTTCCAAAGACGGCGATCAGGTGCAGCAGGTGGGCGATGGCCTTGGCGGCGACGGCAAGGCCATCGCGCCCCATCGCTTGCAGCAGTTCAGCTGCAAGCTCAGCCGCGATGGCCGCTTCCGTCATTCCCCTTCGGGCCGGACTGGGCGGCGCTGGCTGCGACGCTCGGTCGGCGGGACGTTGCTCTTCGGGGACCTCATCTGGCCCCTCCTTGTTCTTCTCGGTCACCGGTGCACCGAGAAGAACGTGAGTGTCCCGTGCTTGATGAATAACGGGCGGATCGAGCGTGAGTGACGACTCAGCGTGTAGCTGCGAGGGTGTGATGTCCGCCTCGGAGGCCTAGCGCCTCGTCGCACAGGATGTCCGACGCCTTGGAGACTGGTCGTGTATTCCGCGACGACGCAAAATCATCACCTAAGTGGACATTCCGTTGCCCTTGAGTTATGCAAGTTGCAGAAAGCATTTGAGAAGGAGATTTTCCTTTGCCTGCATGTCGGGATCCCGTCAGGGAGATAACCGAGAGTAGTCAGACACATGTGACATCGTGATCATTGTCGAGTTCGAGCGGGCCTCAACAGCAAGGGATCTGCTGTGAGCCTGCGGCACCACCGCATGAGGTGGGCCTCGCCGTCTTCGTCGCCCGTGTAGTGCGGGAGATTCATCGCAGTCCCCTTGTTCGCGTTTCGCCAGTCGGTCGTGTCCGACCGGGCGCATGCCGTCACTCGCCCTACTAAGTAGACAGTCACCGATGAGAATGTGCGAATGGGAAAGCCGCGATGAGATTCCCATGCCCCTAAAGACATTATGGCCAGATCCGTGCATATGGGATGCGGTTTGCGATGTGTGCCCAGCTCAGCCGTAGTAGCGGCCGAGGTCACGGGTGAGGGCGCTGCCGGTTGGCGTGTCGGGGCAGATTCTTGACGAAGACGACCCCGGGCACGAGGGGCCGGGCCAGGTAACGCCGGCGGTACTCGCGGACCGCCTCCTCATCGAGCGTCGCTGGCGTTCAGCGCGAAGAAGGCGGCCAGGCGTTGCCCCGGCGGCCGCACGATCGCCTTACTCGGGTGGTCCCGCCACGACATCGATGCCGGCGAGCAGGGTCAGCGCTTCAGGGAAGGGGCTGTTGAGCGGGCCATGGTGGATGCGCACGCGGCTGGCAAATTCGTTGTCCCGGGCGATGCGGGTGGCGTCGCCGAGCACAGTGACCCGGTAATGCCACCATTGCACCGCTCCGTCGCGCCGGCCACTTCGACGTCTACTGGAAGGTCAACCACTCCGGAGCGCGACCGCGTTGCTGCGACCCTAACCGAACAAAGCCGGCTGAGCTCTTCGTGGCGCTCGAAGGCCTGTCCTAACGGGTCCGTTCCTTAACTTGGGTCAGACTCTGCCGGTACTCGAGTGCCTCGGGGACTTCGTCGTACTGCAGCAGGCTGCCGGTCAGCTCCAGTAGGCACTCCTTGGCCTCCTGTGGGGTGGCGTAGAAGAACTCTCGTCGCTGGTTGATGAGGTTGACCCTTCGGTCGGCTAGGCGCGTGTGCATTTTGGCTTCGATGCCGACGGCGTCCTCGGAGAAGAAGAGTGCGTGGACGTCGAAGTTGAAGGGGACGGAGGCGTCGCTGAGTTCCCGGACTCGGTCCAACGGGTCGAGGCGGCGGGTCATGCCGATCTTGACTACCTTCTCGCCGAAGGCTCCCAGGTTTGAAATGACGTACACGTAGCCAGCGCGGACGTTTGCCGCTCGGTAGTCCACGTCTTCGATGGCAGTGTCGATCTGCAACAGCCGCTCCTGCATCTGGGCGGCCCCGTCGACGTCGCCCTTAGCTTGCAGAGCGGCGAGGGCGTTGGCGTAGTGCTGACGTTCCTTGTCGAGACGGGCACGCTCGCGGTCGATTTCCTGCTGAACCCGTCGCTCCTCGCGCAGCCGCGCCTTCTCCTCGCGCTCGCGCTCCTTCTCCTCGGCGACCTTGGCTTGGTAGTCAGCCGTGAGCTCCAACTCGCGGATCCGTAGCCGGTGGTAGTCCCCCGAGATGTGGATGTGCATCGTCTTGCCCAGCTTCGCGATCGTCGCGGCGACCTTGCCCAAGCGCTCGACAGCCGAGTCAAGCTTGTACGGTTTCAGGCCCCGTACCAAGTTGTCCGCTTCGGCGTTGTAAGCCCGCAGCAGCAGCTTGGAGAAGTCCCGGACCATCACCCGCCCTTCGGCAACCGAACCGTTCACCGTCCAGCCAGTCGCGGCGAGGACCGCACCGCCTTCCCGCTTAGCCATGCTCTTGATCTGGCCCTGTAGCCCAGCCAGCGCGCCCTGGTAGGCGACCGCATCTGACAGGGGGTGCCGGTAGTCGTAGACGCCAGCCTCCTGCAGCAGCGCCGTCTCCTCGGTCACCACGACCTGCTGACTAAGGTCCCGCAGCTGGCGCTCCAGGTCAGCCTTCTGCGCCTGGGCTGTCGCGGTCTGTTCAGTGATCTCTCGCGTCAGCCGCTCCCTGTACTGCTCCAGCTCTACCGCGGGCAGTACTCCGAGGCGGTTCATCTCTGCTCGGACCCGCTCCAGCTCCGCCCTCAGGAGGGTCACCTCGGCAGCCAGCTCGCGTGCTTTGGTCCGCGCACCGAACAGCGGAATCTCGGCATCATCGCCGCGTTGCGGCGGGACGGTCCGTGGCACGGAGGCAGCCACCACGGGAATAGCAGGCGCTGGCTGGCCCACGGACGCGGCGATCGGTGCGTCGGCGATCCATAGCTGCCACCCCGGCGGCGGAGGTCCCCATGCCGGATCCGGCTTCCACTCAGGACCGGGCGCCCAGCCCTGCGGCGGCGTCGGCCAATTCGGTGGAGCGTTGAAGCGGTATCCCACAGCATTATCCCCCCGCATCAGCACTGGACCGCCGACGCTAGCCCGAGCCACTACGCCCCAACATCGATCACTCAGCCAGCAGAGTCCCGCCAACAAGAATCACTAAGTGCCCGACCGACCAATTAAAGTCAGATACCCGACTCGGACAGGATGCACGGCACCTGCCGCTGACTTTCATCACACACTGTCAGTGTTTGGTTTTGAATTATCCACAGGGAGCAGCTGGCTTTCGGCATTCGTTGACGCCCTGCCTCGCAGAAGGCCCTCGCTTGACGTTGACCTCCAATAACAGTCAGGCAGCCTCTCTTCTTGGTCATTGGGCGGCCACTCTGAATGACGACCTCGGAGCATGTACCCGGTCCGGTGCCGCCGGCCGCTTCGGGCGGCGACGGCCCGGACAACCATTGGACTCGTGAGCGAATCAGCGCCCTGGGCGCAGTCACCGATCTGACGACCACTGCGCGAATCATGGGATTGTCTCGTTCGGCCGCGTTCAACCTGGCCAAGTTCGACCAGTTCCCCGTCCCGGTCCTCCGATTCGGCAGTAGCTACCGGGTGCCGGTTGCGGCCATCCTCCACGCCCTGCATCTACTGCCCAACCACCACGGCCAACCGCCGGAGCACGAGCCAACCCCAGGCGGAGAGGCCATTCAGGGCCACCCCCGACCGAACCCGCAGCCACCTACCGCCGCACTGTCGACCCGAGGGACACACCTGAACAGGGCGAGAGGTCCCGTCTTCAAACGCTGTTGCTGCCGCGACGGCGAGGGTCGCAAGCTCGGCAATCGCTGCCCCCTCATCCGGCGCGCGAGCGGCGCGTGGAATCCCACCCACGGCCGGTGGGCCTACCAACTCGAACTGCCCACCCACCCCGGCCAGGCGCGCCGGCAACTACGCCGCAGCACCTTCGACACCCGCGACGCCGCCACCGGCGACCGCGACCACGCCAAGGCTCTGCTCGCCCTTGCCAGTGACGAGCCGGCCGTCGCCGCCGAGATCGCCGACATGCTCCTCGCCGTTACCGCCGGCGCACCCCTGCCGGACCGCGACACCATCGCCCGACGGGTCCGCGCCGGACTGCCCGCCACCGTCACAACCACCGTTGGCGAATACCTGCACTCGTGGCTGGCATGCCGCCGCAGCCTCAGCAGCGTCCAACCCAACACCCTGCTCGCCTACGAATCGCACATCCGCGTCCACCTAATCCCGCACCTCGGCACCATCGCCCTGGTCAAACTACGGGTCGAGCACGTCGAAGCCATGTTCGCCGCCATCGCCGACCGCAGCACCGCCATCGAGATCGCCCGCCAGAGCGACGACGCCGCCGTTCGTGCCAGCGTCCGCGGCCTGCGCACCAGCAAACCGGCCAGCATGCACCGCATCCGCGCCACCCTGCGCAAGGCGCTCAACGACGCCATCCGCCGTGGCAACAACCGGCTCATCGACTTCAACCCCGCCGCCCACATCGAGCTGCCCTCCGCGGTGCGTCCCAAAGCCCGGGTGTGGACCGCCAAAGCTGTTCAGCGGTGGCGCGACACCGGTGAGCGGCCCAGCCCGGTGATGGTGTGGACCCCGCAGCAGGCCGGCGCGTTCCTGGACCACGCTGAGGAGCACGACGTCGCCCTCTACCCCCTGTTCGCGCTCATCCTGCACCGCGGGCTACGCCGCGGCGAGGCCGTCGGACTCACCGACACCGCCGTCGACCTCGACAACTCGATGATCAGCGTCACCCAACAAATGGCCACCCACGGCTACACACCCGTGATCAAGAAGGTCAAGTCCGAGTCGGGCAACCGGATCATGGCCATGGCCAGCATCACCCGCGTCGTCCTGCGCGCCCACCACGCCCGCCGCGCCCAATGGAAACTCGTCGCCGGCCACACCTGGCCCAACACGGGGCTGTTCTTCGTCCAACCCGACGGGCAGCCCTGGCACCCCAACGCCGTCACCGACCGCTTCGAGGTCCTGGTCCGCGACGCCGACCTACCCCCGATACGACTGCACGACCTGCGGCACTGCGCTGCCACCTACCTCAAAGCCGCCGGTGCCGACGTCAAAGACATCCAGGAACTCCTCGGCCACTCCTCCGCGGCCATGACCGACGTCTACACCTCAGTCATCGCCGAACTCGACGTCGAACGTGCCAAAGCCGAAGCCGCCGCTGAGCTGCTTTCCCGTCACCGACGACAGCCAGTCACATAGGCGTCGTTTGCTAACCGCCCTCGCCACAGTCGGGGGCTTCCTGCCGCGTCCCAGGAATCTCGTGAAGCGCGAAGGCGGGATCGATTTGGGTCGGTGGCCTGTCCCCCTCGTCGAGCGCAACGGGCGCCCGGACCGCGCCGAGCTGGATGTTGTCCACCGTCGTGATACCCCACCAGTGGACGGTGTCGAGGAACCGCATGCCGATCGGACGGTCGTGCGTCGGGGCCTTCGGCTGGCCGGTGTGGTCGTCGTACACCACCTGGACGGTCAGAATCGAGCACGGCGGGGCGTTGAGGTCGCCGCCGTACAGGACGCTCGGGGTTGGCTTGACGCTCGGCGCGGCCATCTCGAAGTGGATGCGCATGATCGGCACCGGTGACCGGTTGTAGATCACGAAAGTGGGATACGTGTTCGCCCCATCACCAGGTGCCCGGTCCGCATACCAAAAGGACACCCTGGCGGCGTAACGCTGCTCGTACCGCTCATTTTCGATCTCGACCAAACCCAGTTGCGCCTGGTTGATCTCCAATTGCGACCGGTTGATCTCTTGCTGGTCTCGAAGCGTCCAGAAGGCGACTCCGAGGGCCAGCAGCGTGAACACCGACGAGACGACGGACAGCAACGTCTGCACCCGGCCGCTGATGGTCGGAGGCTGCGCGACCGAGCGGCGCGGACGGCGGCGAGCCGCGACAGCTCAAACTCGCGGCGCTCCTCGGGGCACAGGGACCTCCTCCGTCGAGATCCTCTATCTTGACTCGAACCTGCAAGGATTGCCTCCGCCTGCCAATCACTCGTCAGCGCGCTGGCGTCGGCGCGGTTGCTGTCATGCCTGCTGTCGACAGTCGTCTCGCAGGCGAGCCGCAGCGACCGCCGTCGGAAGTTGCAGTCTTAAGGTGTCGGCTGCTGCCGACTGGTTTCGTCAAGCAATAGTGAGCAGGTTGGCTCCGTCGTCGCTCGACGCAAGCGCCGCAGCAACCCCAATCACCGAGGCCCGTGACGCGACGCCGACATGTTAGCCATCCGGCGCCCGATCGAGCACGCCATTCATACGCGGCCGACGGCTTGCCCACGCCGGAACACTGCACCGGCTCGCAACCGCCGCGGCCACCCACCAGGCGTGTCACCTCGACCCGCACCATCCCGAGTAATCGGCAGCTATCTCTCAGGCCTCCTGCCGGCTGGCAATGCATCGGCAACACGGCGTTCATCAACCATTGACAGTAATAGATCTGTGTGGTTAGCGTGAGAGCGCTCTCACGCGTTGATGGCTCGCAATGCTGTCCAGGAAGAGCACTCTCGGTCGCCCCGGGCGGGAGTGTCCTTGGCCCACTCGCCGTGTCCGGCCGCGGGGTCGCCCCGGGCATGGCGTCGGTCCGTCATCCCCAATGGAAAGGCGAGGCTCCCCGACATGAAGATCAGGAACGCAGGTTTCGCGGACCGAACGCTGTCACGCAGCCGCCGGCGCCTCATGGTCCTCCTCACCGCGGCCGTCACTGCGCTGGTCGGCAGCGTGGTCATCCAGCAGCAGCCCGCACAGGCCGCGTGGAACCTCGTGTGGGCCGACGAGTTCAACGGGTCCGGCGCGCCCAGCAGCGCCAACTGGAACTACAACGTCGGCAACGGCCTCAACCCCGGCCTCAATACTTTCGACGGCTGGGGCAACGGCGAGTGGGAGTGGTACCGCCCCGAGAACTGCACGCAGTCCGGCGGCAACCTGGTGATGCGCGCCAACTGGCTCACGACGCCCATCACGGTCAACGGCCGCAACTTCTACCAGACGTCGTGCCGCATGACGACGGACACGAAGAGGTCCTTCCAGTACGGCCGCATCGAGGCGCGCATGGCGCTCCCGACCGCCGCCGGCTCGTGGCCGGCTTTCTGGATGCTCGGTGACTCGTGCGACGAGACATCCACGAGCGCTTACAACCCAGCGCAGACCTACTACGACCGCCTGCCCACCAACTGGGCCAGTTGCGGCGAGGTCGACATCATGGAACACGCGAACGCGAACGCGACCGTGACGAACAACATCTTCTGGGATCTCCGAACGGGCGTGTTCCCGTGGACAGCGGGTCAGAACGCCAACTACGTCGCGAACCCCGCCGTCAACAACGCCGCAGCCTTCCACGTCTATGCGATCGAGTGGACGGCCGCGCAGATCCGCTGGTACATCGACGGCGTGCAAACGCACGTGATCGACACGACACCGGCGACCTTGGAGGAGTTCCGCAAGCCGTTCCACGTCATCTTCAACCTGGCGCTGGGCGGCACGTACCCCGGACAGAACCCCGTGCAGAGCCAGTTCCCGCTCACCGCATCGATCGACTACGTGCGCTACTACCAGGACGGCGGGGGCACAACGCCGCCTCCTACCGGCGGACCCGCGACGCAGATCAACGGGCCGGGCGGCAAATGCGTGGACGTGAGCGGAAACGACACGGGCGGCAATGGCGGGTCCGTCGCCGAACTCGGCGCGGCCGCCGAGCCCCTGCGTGACCTGCGCTCCCGGTACGGCAACTTCTTCGTCACCGGCAACCACGAGTACT
>NZ_JBEZEH010000012.1:0-59799 GCF_040648775.1 Micromonospora sp. NPDC049089 | reverse complement strand
CGGGGCCCGACGGCGACTACTGCGGTGACGGGCCGGCCCCCGCGCGTGGGGCCCGTCCGGACGGTTCACCCGGTGACGGTGATGGTGGCCTCGGCACGCGCGCCGTTCACCTCGACCGTCAGGCGTATCGGCGCGCCGGGCCGCAGTGCCGTCAGGGTGCCGGTGGCCGGGTCGAACCGGGCGGTGTGCCAGGGGCGCACCCCGGCCGCCGAACCGACGTGCACTCCCGGCGACGCCGACCAGTCGGCGCTGACCGGTGCGGCCACCGGGACCGTACGCCCGTCGGGCTGGGTCAGCGTGGCGGTGACCGCGACGGGGGTGCCGACCGCGACGCTGGCCGGGGCGGCCACGGTGAGGCGGTCGGCGTGCGCGTGGAACTCCGCGTCCACCCAACGCGGGCCCTCGGCGAGGGGGTCACGACGGGCCCGGTCGGCCTCGGCCGGGGTCACCGGGTCCACGCCGAACTCCGTCCAACCGGTGAAGCCGCCCTGGTCGGCCGGGGTGGACGGCGTCTTGCCGGCGTTGCCGTTGATCACGTACGGCACCCCGTCCACCCGGTCGGCGTGGAACGTGCCGACGTGCCCGCCCACGAACAGCGCGCCCTTGCCGGTGCGGTGCTGGAAGTCGGCCAGCCACTGTTCCAGCAACGCCGCCTCCTTGCGGTCGCCGAGCTGGCTGGCCTGCGCCGGGCTGGGGTCACGCGTCGGGTGGTGGTGCAGGACGACGACCGAACCCACGCGCCGGTCGGTGGCCGCGGCGTCCAGCGCCTCGCGGAGCATCCGTACCTGGTCGAAGCCTCCGCCGCGCAGCGTCCCGGTGGACGAGTTCAGCGTGACGAACCGGGTGCCGTTGTGGTCGAACACCCGGGAGGTGGCACCGAACGCGGCCGCGAAGTTGCTGATCGGAGCGCCCATGATCTCGTGGTTGCCGGGCACGTAGTACCAGGGCAGCGCGTCGCCCAACTCCTCGTCGAGGATCCGCCGGGCCAGCGCGAAGTCGGCCGGGTAGGCGGTGTCCACGAAGTCGCCGTTGATCAGGAGGAAGTCCGGCCGGGCCGCCCGCACCTCGCGCAACGTCCGCCGGGCCTGGGCGACCAGGTCGCTGTCCGGGTCGGCGGCGACGAACTGGGCGTCGGAGAGCACAGCGAACCGCCACGGCGCGCCGTCCACAGTGCCGTCGCGGACCACCACCCGATCGGTACGCAGGGCCACCTGCGGCACGTCGACGGTCGGGGGCACCTTCGCCACCAGGTCATCGATGATCACCTCGCTGGTGTACTGCGCCGCCGCGTTCGTCTCGGCCACGTAGAAGCGGCGTACCCGCACCGGGTACTGCACCCCGGCCGGCACCGCGAACTCCACGTACCGCCAACCGGTCCAGGTGATCAGTGGGCCACGCAGCACGTGTTGCGTGTCCTGGGCGTCGTGCAGGTGCAGGCTGGGCCACTCCCCAGTGCCGTTGCCGTGGATCCACATCCCGAAGGCCTGCGGTTGACCGGGCACCTCGATCCAGGCGGGCGGGTCGGCGTACGCGGCCCGCGTGCCGGTGGACTGGCTGAAGTCGTACGACATTCGCAGGCCGGTGCCGGTGTGCCCGGGCGCCGGCGCCACCGAACCGCTGGCACGGGCCTGACTGAACCGCCAGGACGCGGCGTCGTCGAAACCGGCGACCGGCACGTCGGTCAGCCCGACGGTGACCGGCAGGACCGCGCTCGTACGTCCGACGTGAACGGTCACCAGGCCGGAGCCGGTGTCCCGTAAAGCAGCGATGGACAGGTTGCCGTCCCCGGTGGGGGTGATCCGCAGCAGGTCCCGGTCGTAGTCGAGGGTGAGGTCGTTCGGCTCGATCGGCGCGGTGTTGCCTTCGGCGTCGTATCCGACGACGCCGACCAGGGCGTCACCGTCCCGGCCGGTCAGCCCGACCCGCGGCGCGGTGGTGCCGATCCGGGCCAGCGGGCCGAGCACCGTGAGGTTCAGCGAGCCGGTGACCCGCCCCCGTCCGGCGGTGACCGTGCTGGCCCCCGGCGCGGCGGCGTGGAACACGCCGTCCCTGTCGACCCGGCCGCGTACCGCCGGGGTCGCCCGCCAGGTGGGGGCGCCGGCCGCCGGCCCGTACGTCTCGTCGTAGCCGGATGCGGTGAGTGTGCGGGTCAGCCCCGGGAAGACCCGGTCGGGCCGTCCACCTCGCACCGGTGAGACGCCCGGGGCGGCGGTGGGGTCGCTGGCCGTCTCGACCCAGTAGCCGGTGAGTCGCCCGCTGCCCTTCGGCGCGTAGATGGCCAGGCCGTTGGGCACGGCCCGCTCGCTGCCGTCGGAGGGGCCGTTCTCCAGCTGCACGGCGGGCGCGCCCGGCTCCCGGGCCAGCAGCGTGGACGATCCGCCACCGTCCAGGTTGAGCGCGTGGTGGGCGCCCAACTCGGCCATCATCCGGCCCATCTCGGTCTGCGTCACGCCGCGGCTGTCGACCTGACGGCCGTCCACCGTCAGCATGATCATTTTTCGACCGTCGGCGCTGAACCCGACGGCGGTGCGGGGTGCGAGGGTCGGGTCGGCGATGGCCTGCACGACGCCGTCGCGGACCAGGACGTTGCCGCCCCCGACCGCCGCGTGCAGGGTGCTGCCGTCGGACGGCTTCGGCCGCCAGGCGACCGCCACCGGGTCACCGGGGCGCAGACCGGCAAGCGCGTCCGCGCCGAGGTCGCGGCCGAGCAGCACGGTGCTGCCCGCGACGATCGGGCCGCTACCGGCCACGCTTCCCACCGCGGCCACCCGACCGCCGGTCACGGTGACCTCGACCACCCGGACCGCGCCCTCCACGGCACGCTGCCGGGGATACGTCCCCCACAGCTCGGTGAAGGCGCCGATGCCGTCGGCCTGCACCATGTTGTTGAACTGGGTCAGCGGGACCGGCCCGGTGGGCAGGGCGGCGCTGCCGTCGAAGTTCACCTCGATCACCCGCCCGACCCCGTTGGTGGTGACCGCCACCGCGTTGCGATGACCGTTGACCCCCGACTGGATCAGCTCGCCGTCACGGACGCCGACGCCCTGGGCGGCACCGGAGTTGTTGATGTCGAAGAAGTCGCCGTTGACCGCGGCGACAGCGCGCGACTGGTCCACCGCCTTTCGCAGGGGCTCGGCCCGGCTGACCGCGCCGGAGTTGACGTAGTCGACCGTGGAGCCGCCGGCCAGGTCGGTGGTGAGCGCGTCGGCGCGCAGCCAGCCCTCGGCGTCGTACCGGTCGAAGGACGTCAGTTGCACGCCCGGCGCGACCGGCCGGGTGGCCTTCGTGGTCTCCAGCCCACCGGCCGGCTCCAGACCACCAGCGCCGGTGGTCGGGGCGGTCGCGACCGTCGGCGCGGCGGACAGGCTGACCGAGCCGGCCGGGCGGGAGGACGCGGGCGGCGCTTCCTCGGCGATGGTGGGTGAGGCCACGGACGGTGAGGCCGGTGTGGGCGGGTCGATGGTGGGTGCGGCGGTGGCCGGCGGCGACAGGGCCAGGGCGAGCAGCGGCGTCAGCAGCAGGACGCCGGTGCGGCGGGCGGATCGTCTGCGGGTACGCATGGACGACAGTCAACCCGGCGATGAATAGAAGTTTCAATACCTGTCGACTGAACCGAAGGAAAATTCCATCATCTGACGGCGTGGAGGTCATCGCCCGCCGGCTGCGGATGTCGGCTCGGAAACATGACGAAGGGGCACGGCCGCGATGGCCGTGCCCCTTCGTCGTCACCCGGGGATGGTTACTCCCCCGGCGTCGACTTCGCGATCTGCATCAGGAACTCGATGTTCGTGCGGGACTGCTTGAGCCGGTCCAGCAGAAGATCCATCGCGGCCTGCGAGTCCAGCGAGTGCAGCACCTTCCGGAGCTTGTGGATGATGGCCAGCTCTTCCGGTGCGAGCAGGACCTCTTCCTTACGCGTACCGGACGGGTTGATGTCGATGGCCGGGAAGGTCCGCTTGTCGGCGATCTTCCGGTCCAGCTTCAACTCGGCGTTGCCGGTGCCCTTGAACTCCTCGAAGATGACCGTGTCCGCCATGGACCCGGTCTCCACCAGCGCCGTGGCGATGATGGTCAGCGACCCGCCGTTCTCGATGTTGCGGGCCGCGCCGAGGAAGCGCTTCGGCGGGTACAGCGCCGTGGAGTCGATACCACCCGACATGATCCGGCCGCTGGCCGGCGCCGCCAGGTTGTACGACCGACCGAGCCGGGTCACCGAGTCGAGCAGCACGACGACGTCGTGCCCAAGCTCGACGAGGCGCTTGGCCCGCTCGATGGCCAGCTCCGCCACCGTGGTGTGGTCCTGCGGCGGACGGTCGAACGTGGCCGCGATGACCTCGCCCTTGATCGACCGCTGCATGTCGGTGACCTCTTCAGGCCGCTCGTCCACCAGCACCACCATCAGGTGGCACTCCGGGTTGTTGCGGGTGATCGCGTTCGCGATCGCCTGCAGCACCATCGTCTTACCCGCCTTGGGCGGAGACTGGATGAGTGCCCGCTGGCCCTTGCCGATCGGCATGACCAGGTCGATGACCCGGGTGGTGAGGATGTGCGGCTCGGTCTCCAGCCGCAGGCGCTCCTGCGGGTAGAGCGGGGTGAGCTTGTAGAACTCCGGACGACGCCGGGCCTCCTCGGGCTCCATCCCGTTGATCGTGTCCAGCCGCATCAGCGGGTTGTACTTGTCGCGCCGCTGGTCACCGCTGTTGCCGCCCTCTCGGGCCGCCCGCACCGCACCGGTGATCGCGTCACCGCGGCGCAGGCCGTACTTCTTGATCTGGGACATCGAGACGTACACGTCGTTCGGGCCGGCCAGGTAACCGGTCGTCCGCACGAAGGCGTAGTTGTCGAGCACGTCGATGATGCCGGCCACCGGGACGAGTACGTCATCCTCGTTGACCTGCGGCTCACGCCCGCCGGTGTCGGTACCGGTCTCGGTACGCTCGCCGCGCCCACGGCGACGGTCCCGGAAACGGCTGCGCCGGCCGCGCCGGCCGCCACCCTCGTCGTCGTCGTCGCTGTCCCGCTCGACACGCTGACCACGGTCGTTGCGGTCGTTGCGGTCACCGCGGTCGGGTCGGTCGTTGCGCTCGGCCCGCTCGCCCCGGTCGGAACGCTCGCCCCGGTCGTTGCGCTCGCCCCGCTCGGCCCGATCGCCACGCTCGGCACGGTCGCCCCGGTCGTTGCGCTCGCCACGCTCGGTCCGCTCACCCCGGTCGGCACGCTCACCGCGGTCGGCCCGCTCGGTCCGCTCGCCACGCTCGGCCCGCTCGCCCCGGTCGGAACGCTCATTCCGGTCGGCACGCTCGCCCCGGTCGGCACGCTCGCCCCGGTCGGCACGCTCGGCGCGCTCCGGACGCTCGGCCCGGTCGCGGCGGTTCTCGCCACGCTCGGCCCGCTCGCCGGCTTCCGCCTCGTCGCTACGCGGCTCGGTCGTCCGTGCCTCGGTTGCCCGTGCCTCGGTTGCCCGCGGCTCGGTCGTCCGCGCCTCAGCGGGGCGAGCCTCGGTGGTACGGGCCTCCGCCGTTGCGGTCCGGCTCCGCCGGGTGCGGCTACGGCCCTCGGTCTCGGCGGCCGGCTCGGCCGGCGCCTGCTCGGCACCGCGTCCTTCGGCTGCCGGCCGGTCGGCGGTCTCCCGCACCTCGGCGCGCACTCCCTCACGGGTCGGGGCGGCCGCGGCCGCGACCTCGGCCCGTGGTCGAGGGGTCCCGGCGGCGTTGCCGCCCTGCCGCTCGGAAATCGCGGCGATCAGCTCGCCCTTGCGCATGCGAGCCGTGCCGGAGATGCCGAGCGACGCAGCCAGGCTCTGCAGCTCTGGCAGCAGCATCGCCGACAGACCGGTGCCGCTACGCCGCCGACGGGCGGGAGCGGCTGCGGTGGCATCGCCAGCGACGTTGGAAACATCCGACGTCACGTCGGTGGTGTCGCTCAATGGATTCCTTCCCTCGATAGGCCGGGACTGCCCGGAGTCGGAGCTCAGGTGGCCGGGCGGCCTCGGTGCACCCGCCTCGCAAGGACGCGTCGCGGGAGTCTGTTACACAGCAGCCGGTCGGTATCCCGACTCACCAACGTCGGTGAGCAGGTCTCGCCGTCTGCGGCGACCTGTGGAAACTGCGGTGCGGCGTGGGCCTTTGGCAGGGGTAGACGGGCTGACCGCCGAGAGCTTCGGGGGTGCGCCGCCCCGCAGGAGATCGCGTGCTTCGCGGCTGTGCTAGGTCTAGAGCGTAATCAACTCTTCCGACCTGCGGCAACAGGGTCCCGCTCGGCGTGTCCAAGTCTACCCCGTGCGACCCGCGCGCCGCTGACGTCTATCGGTAACTGCCAGATCTCCCAGTCTGTTCCCACTGGGAAGCCCGCCGGAGGCTGACTGAGCGCCAGAACAGTCGGCCCCGCCCCACTGACCACAGCTGCCACATCGGCCGCACGCAGCGCGCTGACCAGGGCAGATGTGCCTGGCATGCCCGCTGCGCGGTAATCCTGATGGAGTCGGTCGACGGTCGCCGGCAGCAGCAGGGTCGGGTCCGTGGTGAGCGCGTGCACCAGCAGCGCCGCGCGCCCGGCGGTCAACGCGGCGTCACCATGCGGCACGGTTGCCGGCAGAGCCTCCCGCGCGGTCGCGGTCAAACCGCGTTCCGCCGGAACGAAAACAGTGGGCCGCACCGCTGCGGCGACCGGCAGCGAAACCGCCCGGGCGCCGCCCGGCTCGGACCAGGCCACAGTGAAACCGCCGAGCAGGCACGGCGCCACATTGTCGGGGTGGCCCTCGATCTCGGCGGCCAGTCGCAGCGCGCCGGCGTCGTCGAGGCGCTGCTCCCCATCGACGACCAGGGCACGGGCCAGCAGCACCCCGGCGACGATCGCGGCGGACGAGGAGCCCAGCCCACGTGCCTGCGGGATCCGGTTGACACACTCCACGCTCAGCCCTGCGGGGTGGGCCCCGAGCACGTCGAACGCGGCGCGCATGGCCCGCACCACCAGGTGCCGGTCGTCGTCGGGCAGCTCACCGGCGCCCTGCCCGGTCACTGTCACCCGGACACCGCCCGAGGCGACCTCGGCGGCCACGTCGTCGTAGAGCCCGAGGGCGAGACCCAGCGCGTCGAAGCCCGGGCCCAGGTTGGCGCTGGTCGCCGGGACGCGGACCCGGACCGGCTCGGCGGTGAAGTTCGTCGGCACGCGCCCATGCTAGGGCTCGGGACCGACGAACCGGTCCCGCGCCCGCTGCCTGGGACCGTCGAGTTCAGCCGGCCGGGTCCGGGACCGGCTCGACGGCCGGATCGGTGAGCGACAGCCGGCGGGTGGCGATCCGCCAGCCGACCGCGTACACGAGGGTGATCAGACCGCAGCCGGCGAGCACCACCCGTTCGTCGACCGAGTCCACCACCAGGGCAACCGCCAGTTGACTCACCGAGATCGCCAGCGTCGCCAGCATCATGTCGGTGGCGAAGACGCGGCCCCGCAACCGGTCCGGGACTTCACCCTGAAGGGCGAAGTTCGACATCACCCAGTTGCTGCCACCCGCGAAGTGCGCCACGAAGACCAGCAGCAGCACCAGCGGAAACCATCGCACCACCGAGGTGCCCAGGTAGGACAGGCCATAGAGCGACATGGACAGCGCGAGCCCGGGCAGCAGCCAGGCCCGGTTGGTCAACACCCGGCGCATCAGGATCGGCCCCACCAACGCTCCCGCGCCGCGTACGGCGAACAGCAGGCCGGCACCGAGCGGGCCGACACCGTACACGCCGGCCAGCAGCGGAAACACTGTCAGCACGCCGTTGCCCAGGCCCACCGCGGACTTGACGGTGACAAGCGCGAGCACCCGGGGGCGGTGACCGATGTAGCCGAGCGCCTCGCGGACCGCCGACCAGGTTCGCTGGGCCGGTTGGTCGGCGTCCCGAGGCGCCTGCAACGGCCGACGGATCCGGGTGGCGAGGGCCGCGGCCGCCGCCAGGCCCACCGCCGCGACCCAGAAGCAGACGTACGGGCCGGCAGCGGTGCTGAGCACGCCGCCGAGCGACGCACCGACCACGGTCATGGTGCCCCAGGCCGAGCCGGCGACGGCGTTGCCAGCGGCGAGTTCGTGGGGCTCCAGCACGTTGGGCAGCGCAGCCTGGGCGGCCGGCGAGTAGAACGCCTTGGCGACCGCCACCACTCCGATGGCGACCAGCGCCAGCCACGCGGTTCCGGCGTTCCGCACGCCGAGCAGCAGCAACACGCCCGCCAGCGCGGCCACGTTCGCGGCGATCATGATCTTTCGGCGGTCGAAGCGGTCGGCGATGGTGCCGGTGTACGGCAGCAGCAACGCCACGATGCCGGTGTCCACGGCCAACACCAGCGCGCCCCAGACGCCGCTGCCGGTCAGGTGCGGCAGCAGCACCAGCAGCGGCACCATGACGAACCAGTCGGCGCCGAAGACCACCAGCTCGGCGGCGAAGAGGTTGCGGAAGCTCCGATTGCCGGTCAGAACCGAGAGGGTGGACGCCACGGAGCGCGACCCTACCTGGTCGGTGTCGTACCCACACCCGCTCCCAGCAGCGCCGAAACCGTGACGAAGGTGTAACCACGCGACCGTAGCCCGTTGATCATGTCGGTCAGACCCCGCAGTGCGACCAGCCGCCGGTGCGCCCCCACATCGTGGCCGAGCACGATCGTTCCCGGTCGAACCTCGGCCACGATCCGTTGGGCGTGACCGGCCGGATCGTCGGGGAACTGGCGCTCCACCATCTGCAACGACCAGAGCACCAGCCGATAGTCCAGCCGGGCCGCCGCGTGCAGCACCGCCCCGCCCAGGTGGCCATACGGCGGGCGGAGGAGCGCCGGCGGCACCCCGGTCAGGTCGGCGATCGCGTCGTGGCTGCGGCGCAGGTCGTCGTACGCCTCGGCGGCGTCCAGTTCGGCCAGGTCCCGGTGTTCCCAGCTGTGGTTGCCCACCTCGTGCCCGGCGAGCCGGTCGCGGACGACGTCGGCGTGTCGACGGACCTGCGCGCCGACCATGAAGAAGGTGGCCGGCACCCGGTGCTGGGCCAGTGTGTCGAGCACCATGGGAGTCCACTGTGGTGCCGGCCCGTCGTCGAAGGTGAGGGCCACCAGGCGCTGGTTGGTCCGCCCGGACCAGACGACGTCCACCGCGCCGGAGCCGACATCCTGTTGGCCGTTACCGAGGGTGGCGCTGGCGGGGCCGCCGGCGATCGGCATCCGGCGATGGGTGATCCACCACGCCTCGGACGTCCCCGCGCCGATGGCCACACCGCCCACCACCAGCAGGCCACGGCGCAGCAGGTCGCGTCGGCCCCACCCGCGCGCGCCCTCGGCCATCTGCCCGCCCCGCTTCACCCACACCCCCACCCGTCTACGAGGAGTATGCAAGAAGTTACACAAAGTGTGGGGTGGTCGAGTCGGAGTGTTTTCGGTCGAATGAACCGGGAACGCCCCCGGCGACAATCCGCCGGGGGCGTTCCGAACTGCTCTGCGACCTACTCGGTCGGCTCCGCCGGAGGCAGCGGGGAGGTACGGCTACGCGGCAACCGCAGCACCTCGAACTGGTCCGTGCCCTCCACCAGCGCGGCCGACGGCGCGGGTCGCGCGGCCGGCTGCACACCCTCGGTCGCGACCGGGGCGGGTGCGCCACTCGGCACCGCGACCTGGTTCGGCGCTGGCGTCTCGTCGGCCTCCGTCGTCGTGGTCACCGCCGACCCGCCGGAACGCCGTCGTGCGCGCCGAGCCCGCAGCGACTCCTTGGTGTGCTCCACCATCGTGTAGAGCGTCGGCACCAGGATCAGCGTGAGCAGCGTCGAGCTGAGCAGACCACCGATCACCACGACCGCCAGCGGCTGAGAGATGAAGCCGCCCTCACCGGTCAACCCGAACGCCATCGGCAGCAGCGCGAAGATCGTCGCTACCGCCGTCATCAGGATCGGGCGCAGCCGGCGACGACCACCCTCGACCACCGCTTCCCGGACCCCCATGCCCTGCGCCCGGTACTGGTTGATCAGGTCGAGCAACACGATCGCGTTGGTCACCACGATGCCGACCAGCATCAGCACACCGATCAGCGCCGGCACACCGAGCGCCGTCCCGGTGATCAACAGCAGACCGATGGCACCGGTCGACGCGAACGGGATGGAGATCAGCAGGATCAGCGCCTGAGTGAGGCTACGGAACGTGGCCACCATGATCAGGAAGACGATGGCGATCGCGGCCAGCACCGCCAGGCCCAGGTCCGCGAAGGCGTCCGCCTGGTCCGCGCTGACACCACCGATGGTGAAGCTCGCACCCGGCACGTTGAGGCCGTCCAGCCGCTTCTGCAACTCCTTGCTGGTCGCGCCCAGGTTCGAGCCGGTCGCCGCGCCGGTCACCGACACGCTGCGCTCACCGTCGATGCGGGTGACCTGCTGCGGGCCCTCACCCTGGGTGACCTGCGCGATGTCGCCCAGCTTGACCGGACCAACCGGCAGTGCCCGCAGCTCCTCCACCGTCATCGGCGGCTGCGTGCCCAACCGCAGCACCACGTTCTGCTGCTGGCCGTCGAGCGCGACCTGACCCAGCGGCGCTCCCCGGAACGCCTGCGACACGAGCTGCCCCACGGCGGCCTCGGTGAGCCCGACCCGACCGGCGGCGACCCGGTCCACCACCACGTCGACCCGCGGCACCCGCGCGGCCAGGCTGGTGGACACGTCCTCGACGTCCGGCAGGCCGGCCATCGCGGCCCGCGCCTCCTCGGCGGCCCGGGTCAGCGCCTCCGGGTCGCTGGCCTGGACGATCACCTCCAGCTGGCTGGTCGACGCCTCCTGCCCGCCACCGAAGCTGATCTCACCCACACCGGCGCCGAGCTTGTCGAACTCCTTGCGCAGCACCTCACGCATCTGCTTCGCGTCGGTGTCACCGTCGAGCGCCAGCGACCAGCTGGCGACGTTGTTGCCGCCGCCGCCCGCCCACGGGTTGTCCCCACCGCCGGCGGTCACCTGGTACGTCTCGACGCCGTCGGTGTTCGACAGCACCGACTCGACCTGCTTGGCCGCCGCGTCGGTGGCCGCCAGGCCACTGCCGGCCGGCAGCTCCTGGCTCATGTTGAGGGTGTCCTGGCCGGAGTCGTCCAGGAAGTTGGTCTCCAACTTCTGCGCCAGACCGAAGGTGCCGAAGAGCACCAGCAGGCCGAGCCCGACGGTGATCCAACGGGTCGACCGCTTGCCGGTGGCGAACCCGATCACGGGCAGGTACGCCCGCTGCAACGGGCTGCGCAGCTCCTTCTCCTCCGCCGCGTGGCGTACCGCCTCGTCGTCAGCGGTGCCGCCGCGTGGCTTTAGGAACCAGTACGCGAGGACCGGAATCACTGTCAGCGACACCAGCAGCGAGGCGAGCAGGGCCACCGTCACGGTGATCGCGAACGGCGCGAAGAGCTGGCCCACGAACCCGCCGACCAGCGCGATCGGCGCGAACACCGCCACCGTGGTGAGGGTCGACGCGGTCACCGCACCGGCGACCTCCCGAACGCCGGTGATGATGGCGTGCCGTTTCTCCTCGCCGTACTCAAGGTGGCGTTTGATGTTCTCCAACACCACGATCGAGTCGTCGACCACCCGACCGACCGCGATGGTCAACGCGCCGAGGGTGAGCAGGTTGAGCGAGTAGTCACCGATCCACAGGGCGATCAACGCCACCAGCACGGAGAGCGGGATGGAGACCGCGGTGACCACCGTCGAGCGCACCGACAGCAGGAACACCAGGATGACGATGACCGCCATCACCAGGCCCAGCAGGCCCTCCGTGGTCAGGGACTCGATCGACTTCTCGACGAACGGCGCCTGGTCGAAGACCACTGTCAGCTCCGCGCCGGAGGCGTCCTTCAGGTCGTCGAGCCGGTCCCGGATCTCGTGCGAGATCTCCACGGCGTTGCCGTCCGGTGCCGCGGTGACCGCGATACCGAGGCTGTCCTTGCCGTTGGTCCGGGTGATCGCCGTGGCCGGGGCGAGCTGCTGCTCGACCGTCGCCACGTCACCGAGGCGAACGGGTGCCGCGGCTGGGACGACCACGATGCCGCGCAGGTCCTCCAGGGTGGCGATCGGCGTGCCGACCTGCACCGGGAGGGCCAACGCTCCGTCGGTCACCGCGCCGGCCGGAACCGCCACGCCGTTGGTCTTCAGCGCCGCGCCGATGGCCGTCGGCTGGATCTTCGCTGCGGCCAACTTCGCCGGGTCCGGGGTGACCACCACGACGTCGTCGCGGGTGCCGGTCACCTCGACAGTGCGTACCCCCTCGATGCCCTCCAGCTCCGGCACCACAGTCGCGCGCAGCTTCTCGGCCAGCGCCCGCTCGTCCGCGGCGCCGGCCGCGGCCAGCACCACCGCCGGCAGGTCGTCGGTGCTACCCGCGATGACCTGCGGGTCGACGCCCTCCGGCAGTTGGGAGTCGATCCGGCTCAACGCGGTCTGCATCTTGTTGACGACGTCGTCGAGGTCGGTGCCGAACTCGTACGTCACCTGGACGGTGGCCGCCCCCTCGCGGGAGGTGGAGGTGACCTGGTCCAGCCCCGGGATGCCCTGGAGGGCGTTCTCGATCGGCTCGGTCACCTGCGACTCGACGATCTCGGGGCCGGCGCCGGGGAAGGGAGCCACGATGAACGCGGCCGGGAACTCGAGCGACGGCAGCAGTTGCTGCTTCAGCGACGGCACGGCGAACACTCCGAACACCGTGGTCACCACCGCGATGAGGGCAATCAGCCCTCGGTTGGCGAGGCTGAATCTGGCGAGCAGCGACATCGGCCTGGCTCACTCCTGAACGAGAATGCGGGCGGGGATACCCGAAAGTGTGCCGGACTCGCATACCTCGGCCCCCGCCGCCCCCGGGCCGTCGCGCCGTTCAGCTGCCCGCCGTCGAACACCGCCCGGACGGCGGCGCGCTCAGGCCAGGTCGAGGGCGCGCGCCGCGGCCAGCGGGTCGTTCGCGATGGTCACCGGTGCCGGCGCGGTGGAAATCGCCCATTCCGGGTCCTTCAGCCCGTGGCCGGTCACCGTGCAGACCACTGTGGAGCCGGGCGGCACCGCGCCCGCCGCGGCCTGCTGCAACAGGCCGGCCACGCTGGCCGCGCTGCCCAGCTCGACGAAGACCCCCACCTCACGGGCGAGCAGACGGTACGCGGAGAGGATCTCCCGGTCGGTCACCGACGCGATCAGGCCACCGGAGGCGTCTCGGGCATCCAGTGCCTTGGTCCAGCTCGCCGGGTTGCCGATCCGGATCGCGGTGGCGATGGTGGACGGCTCCGGCACCACCTGGCCGGTCACGATCGGGGCCGCGCCGGCGGCCTGGAAGCCGTACATCTTCGGGGTGCGGGTGGTGGCACCGGCGGCCCGATCCTCCGCGTATCCCATCCAGTACGCGGAGATGTTGCCGGCGTTGCCGACCGGCAGGCAGTGGATGTCGGGCGCGTCGCCGAGCGCCTCGACGATCTCGAAGGCTGCGGTCTTCTGGCCGTGCAGCCGGTCGATGTTGACCGAGTTGACCAACGCGACCGGGTAGTCCTGGGCGAGCTTGGCGGCCGTCGCGAGGCAGTCGTCGAAGTTGCCGTTCACCTGGAGCAGCTTCGCGCCGTGCACCAGCGCCTGGGCCAACTTGCCCAACGCGATCTTGCCCTGCGGCACCAGCACGGCGCAGGTCAACCCGGCCCGGGCCGCGTACGCCGCGGCGGAGGCGCTGGTGTTACCGGTGGAGGCGCAGATGATGGCCTTGTTGCCGGCTTCGACCGCCTTGGACACCGCGAGGGTCATCCCCCGGTCCTTGAAGGAGCCGGTCGGGTTGGCGCCCTCCACCTTGAGGTGCACGTCGCAGCCGAGCCGGGCGGACAGCACCGGCGCCGGCAACAGCGGGGTGTTGCCCTCGTGCAGCGTGACGACCGGCGTGGCCGCGGTGACCGGCAGCCGATCCCGGTACGCCTCGATCAGACCCCGCCACATGTCGCTCTCCTCGCCTCTACCGCCGTGCCCACCCGATTGTCAGGGCCACCTTGGACCAGCCTGCTGGAGTGGTCAATGGCACACCCCTGCCTACCCACCTGGCGGGACGCGCGCGCCGCCCCGTCGATGATGCAACGACTCAGGCGCCGCCCTCGACCCGCAGCACACTGGTGACCGACCGGACGATGTCCAGACCGCGCAGCTCGCCGACGGTCGCGGCGAGCGCGGCGTCCGGTGCCACGTGGGTGACGATGACCAGCTCGGCGTCGCCGTCGCGACCCGCCGGCCCGCCCGCCGAGCCCTGCCGCACCGTCGCGATCGACACGTCGTGCCGGGCGAACACGCTCGCCACCGACGCCAGCACACCCGGGCGGTCGGCCACGTCGAGGCTCACGTGGTAGCGGGTCAACGCCTCACCCATCGGCCGGACCGCAAGGTCCGCGTACGCGCTCTCGCTGGCCGCGCGCACCCCGGCGAGCCGGTTGCGGGACACCGCGACCACATCACCGAGCACCGCGCTGGCGGTGGGCGCGCCACCGGCGCCCCGACCGTAGAACATCAACTGCCCGGCCGCGTCGGCCTCCACGAAGACCGCGTTGAACGCGTCCCCGACACTGGCCAGCGGGTGGCTGCGCGGGATCATCGCCGGGTGCACCCGGACGCTGACCGTCTCCTGGCCGGTGGAGTCGACACCCCGGGCCGCGATGCAGAGCAGTTTGATCGTGCAACCCATCGCCTGGGCGCTGGCCATGTCCGCGGCGGTCACCTCGGTGATGCCCTCGCGGTGCACGTCGGCGGCGCCGACCCGGGTGTGGAACGCCAGCGAGGCGAGGATCGCCGCCTTCGCCGCCGCGTCGAAGCCCTCCACGTCGGCGGTCGGATCGGCTTCCGCATACCCCAGGGCGGTGGCCTCTTCAAGGGCCTCGGCGAAGCCGGCGCCGGTCGCGTCCATCGCGGAGAGGATGAAGTTGGTGGTGCCGTTGACGATGCCGGTGACCCGGTTGATCCGATCGCCGTGCAGCGACTCGCGTAGCGGGCGCAGCAGCGGGATGGCCCCGGCCACGGACGCCTCGTAGTAGAGGTCGCCGCCGCCCTCGGCCGCCGCCTCGTGCAGGGCCACGCCGTCCTCGGCCAGCAGCGCCTTGTTGGCGGTGACCACGCTCTTGCCGGCGCGCAACGCCTCGACCAGCCAACTCCGGGCCGGTTCGATGCCACCGACCACCTCGATGACCACGTCCACGTCGTCGCGCTTGATCAGGCCGAGCGCGTCGGTGGTGAACAGGTCCTCGTCGACCGGCAGGTCACCCCGGTCGCGGCCGAGCCGACGGACGGCGATGCCGGCGATCTCCAGCGGGGCGCCGATCCGCGCGGTGAGGTCGGCCGACTGCTCGTGCAGCAGCCGGACCACCTCCTGGCCGACAGTGCCACAGCCGAGCAGCGCCAAGCGCACAGGTGACGTCATCCAACATCCAATGCGAGCAGGTCCTCTTCGGTTTCCCGCCGGACGATCAGGCGCGCCTGGCCGTCGCGCACCGCGACCACCGGTGGCCGGGGCACATGGTTGTAGTTGCTGGCCATGCTTCGGCAGTACGCACCGGTGCCGGGCACTGCGACAAGATCTCCGGGCTGCACGTCGGCGGGCAGGAATTCATCCTTCACCACGATGTCCCCGGACTCACAGTGCTTTCCCACCACGCGGGCGAGCAACGGCTGCGCGGTCGAGGCCCGCGAGGCCAGCGTCGCCGAGTAGGACGCGTCGTAGAGGGCGGTGCGGATGTTGTCGCTCATCCCGCCGTCGACGCTGACGTACGTCCGGAGGCCGTCGAGGTCCTTGACCGTGCCGACCTCGTAGAGGGTGAACACGGACGGGCCGACGATGGCCCGGCCCGGCTCGATCGACAGGTGCGGCACGGCCAGGTTCTCCGCCGCGCACTCCGAATCGACGATCTTGCGAAGCCGCTTGGCCAGATCCTGCGGGGTCGCCGGGTCGTCCTGGGTGGTGTACGCGATACCGAAGCCGCCGCCCAGGTCCAGCTCGGGCAGCTCCACCCCGCGCGCGTCGCGGA
Source organism: Micromonospora sp. NPDC049089 (assembly GCF_040648775.1). Taxonomy (NCBI): domain Bacteria; kingdom Bacillati; phylum Actinomycetota; class Actinomycetes; order Micromonosporales; family Micromonosporaceae; genus Micromonospora; species Micromonospora sp. NPDC049089. The sequence continues at coordinate 43,796 of NZ_JBEZEH010000012.1, read as the reverse complement.
TCTGCGCCTGAAGGGCGAGCACCCGACGGGCCGAGACCTCGAAGCCGCTGGCGTCGAAGATCTGCGACCCGATGTGCGAGTGCAGGCCGCGCAGCTCCAGCACGCCCTCGTCGAGGATCTTGAAGGCGGCGGTCGCCGCGGCACCGCCCGCGAGGGAGAAGCCGAACTTCTGGTCCTCGTGGGCGGTGGCGATGAACTCGTGGGTGTGCGCCTCGACGCCCACGGTGACCCGGACCAGCACCCGGGGCCGGACCCCGCGCTCGCGGGCCAGCGCGGTGAGCCGGTCGATCTCGGTGAACGAGTCGACGATGATGCGGCCCACCCCGGCGTCCAGCGCCCGGCCCAGCTCGGCGATCGACTTGTTGTTGCCGTGGAAGCCGATCCGCTCCGGCGGCATTCCGGCCGACAGGGCGGTGGCCAGCTCGCCGCCGGTGCAGACGTCGAGGAACAGCCCCTCCTCGGCGATCATCCGGACCACCGCCCGGCAGAGGAACGCCTTGCCCGCGTAGAAGATGTCCTCGGTCGGGAAGGCCGCCCGGAAGTCGCGGCAACGCGAGCGCAGGTCGGCCTCGTCGAGGACGTACACCGGGGTGCCGAACTCGGCCGCGATGTCGCGGACGCTGAGGCCCGCGACGGCGACCGCGCCGTCCGCGCCGCGCGTCACGCTGCGCGGCCACAGCGCCGGCACGAGGGCGTTGACGTCTGCCGGGGTACGCAGCCAGGCCGGCCCCTGGTTGCTGATGTCCGCGTGCAGCGCACCAGCCTCATGAGCCCTCATGTCACATCCTCTCGGGTGCGGAGACGCCGAGCAGGTGCAGGCCGTTGGCGATCACCGTGCGGGTGGCGTTGTTGAGCCAGAGCCGTGCGCGGTGCAGGTCGGTGATCTCCTCGTCGCCCAGCGGCAGCACCCGGCAGTTGTCGTAGAACCGGTGGTAGGAGGCGGCGACGCTCTCCTCCAGGTAGCGGGCGACCCGGTGCGGCTCGCGCAGCTCGGCGGCCGTCGCCACCACCGCGGGGAACTGGGCGAGCGCCTTGAGCAGCTCGTTCTCCTTCTCGTGGTCGAGCAGCTCGGGGCGGAACGCGTCGGCGTCACCCGGGACCAGCCCCACCTCGGCGGCGTTACGGGCCACACCCGCCGTCCGGGCGGCCACGTACTGCACGTAGTAGACCGGGTTGTCGCGGGTCGCCCGGGTCCACAGCTCGATGTCGATGTCGATCGGGGAGTCGCTGGAGTAGCGGGCCAACGCGTACCGGGAGGCGTCCACGCCGATCGCGTCGACCAGGTCCTCCAGGGTGATCACGGTGCCGGCCCGCTTGCTCATCCGCATCGGGGCGCCGTCGCGCAGCAGGTTGACCAGCTGCCCGATGAGGATCTCCAGGTTGCGTTCCGGGTCGTCGCCGAAGCAGGCGGACATCGCCTTCATCCGGCCGATGTAGCCGTGGTGGTCGGCACCCAGCATGATCACGACCCGCTCGAAGCCGCGCTCGCGCTTGTCCAGGTAGTAGGCGCAGTCCGCGGCGAAGTACGTCCACTCGCCGTTGGACTTGCGCAGCACCCGGTCCTTGTCGTCGCCGAAGTCGGTGGTGCGCAGCCAGGTGGCGCCCTCGGACTCGTAGAGGTGCCCCTGCTCACGCAGCCGGTTCAGCGCCAGGTCGAGCTCGCCCCTGTCGTGCAGGTCCTTCTCGTTGAAGTAGGTGTCGAACTCCACCCCGAAGTCGCGCAGCGAGGAGCGGATCTCGTCGAACATCAGCGCGACGCCCTCGACCCGGAAGACCTCCTGGGCCGCGTCGTCATCGAGCGAGGACACCTCCGGCCGGCGGGCCTGCACCTCGGCGGCGATCTCGGCGATGTACGCCCCGCCGTAGCCGTCCTCCGGCGCCGGCTCGCCCTTGGCGGCGGCGAGCAGCGACCGGGCGAACCTGTCGATCTGCGAACCGGCATCGTTGAAGTAGTACTCCGTGCCGACGTCGGCGCCGGTGGCCCGCAGCAGCCGGCTCAGCGCGTCACCCACGGCCGCCCAGCGGACCCCGCCGATGTGCACCGGTCCGGTCGGGTTGGCCGAGACGAACTCCAGGTTGATCTTTTCGCCGGCGAGCCGGTCACTGCGGCCGTACTCCGCGCCGGTCTCGACGATCACCCGCGCGAGCTGACCGGCGGCCGCCGCGTCGAGCCGGATGTTCAGGAAACCCGGCCCGGCGATTTCCACCGATTTGACGCCTTCTGCCCGGCCCAGCTCGTCCGCCAGGGCCGTCGCCAACTCCCGGGGAGGAACGCCGACCTTCTTGCTCAACTGCAGCGCGAGCGTCGAGGCGTAGTCGCCGTGCTCGGGGTTGCGCGGTCGCTCCACCACCGTGCTCGCCGGCAGCGCGGCGCGGTCGAGCCCACGCTGCTCGAAGACGGCGTGGGCGGCGGCAAGGACGACCGAGGCTAGTTCTGCAGGAGTCACCCTGCCATGTTATCGGGGGTAGACTCGGGCACTCGGCGGCTCCCCTGCGCGTCATCCGGCCCGCCACTCCCCTGACCGACCGACTTGACGAGGCACGATGAGCATCAGCACCCCAGGTGGCCCTGAGCGCCGCCCGACCGTGGTCAGCACCGGCAAGAAGCCGGCCGCGGGCCGGCCGGCGTCCGGCGCCAAGGCCGGTTCCGGCAAGCCGACGGGCAGGCCGGCAGGCTCCCCCCGGGCCGGTGGAAAGGGCCCGCGCAAGCCGGTCACACCGGTCAAGGTGAGCCAGGGCCGCGCATGGGGGCCGATCGCGCTCTTCGTCGCGGTCGGCGTGCTCGCTGCCGGCATCATCGGCTACGGCGCCTGGGCGTCGTTCCAGGGCGCCAAGCCGTGGGACAAGCGGGCCAACGCCATCGACGGCATCGCCAACATCCGCAAGTCCGACCCGGACAGCCTGAAGTACGAGTCCCACAAGTCGGGCCCGCTGACCTGGAACTACTCGCCGCCGGTGGGTGGGGTGCACAACGCCGCCTGGCAGAACTGCATGGGCGACGTGTACGACGCCCCGATCGCCAGCGAGCACGCGGTGCACAGCCTGGAGCACGGCGCGGTGTGGATCACCTACCGCCCCGACCTCCCCAAGGACCAGGTCGACAAGCTCGCCGGCAAGGTGCGCGGCGTCGAGAAGATGCTGATGAGCCCGTACGAGGGCCTGGACAAGCCGATCTCGCTGCAGGCGTGGGGCTACCAGCTCAAGCTCGACAACGCCGACGACTCGCGGATCGACGAGTTCATCAAGGACCTGCGGGTCAACGCGTCCGTCGAGGGCCCGACGGCGCTCTGCAACACCGGCATCACCGCCACCGGCACCACGCCGCGTGAGCTCCAGCAGCAGCCCCAGCAGTAAGGACGGCAATGACCGCTCCGGCGACCACCGACAGCGAGTACGACGAGACCCCGGCCGAGGGCGGCCGGGCCCCGGCGTCGCGCTACGGCGTGCTGGCGCTCGCCATCATGCTGGTGGTGGGGCTTCTCCTCGGTTACGCGGGTGGTCTGCTGACGCCGCGGCTCACCCGACCCGGTGACGCCTCGGTCGAGGCGGGCTTCGCCCGGGACATGACGACCCACCACGCGCAGGCGGTGGAGATGAGCCTGATCGCGTACCGGTCGGCGACCCTCCCCGAGGTGCGGCAGATCGCCGTCGACATCGCCACCGGGCAGCAGGGCGAGATCGGCGCGATGCAGACCTGGCTGCGCGAGTGGGGCCTCAGCCCTACCGCGTCGAACCCGCCGATGTCGTGGATGTCCGACGGGGCCACCGTCAAGGACGGTCTGATGCCGGGCATGGCCACGCCGCAGCAGATGACCGCCCTGCGCAACGCTCAGGGCATCGAGGTCGACAGGCAGTTCCTGACCTTGATGTACGACCACCACCTGGGCGGCATCCACATGATCGACGCGGCGCTCGACGAGACCGACAACGCCGAGGTCGTACGGGTTGCCCAGACCATGAAGAACACCCAGCAGAGCGAGCTGAACAATCTCCGGCAGCTCCAGGCGCAGGCCAAGGGCTGACCGACCGCACGGGCGCAACCGGCCCGCGTCCCCGCCGATCCGTGGCGGTGACGCGGGCCGCACCATGTCTCCCGACCCCGCCCGGCCTTGATCGACTCGGGTTGCGGGAAACCGCGCCGTCCATGCGACCGAGACGCCCCGAGTTCCACGAACCCGAGTCGATCAAGGAGCCAGACCCGCCGCGTATGACCTGAACACCCCTCTCGTCCCTTGTGGGCGTTTTGCGTGGCACAGGCGATTACGTTGCTTAGAGAGTTTTCTCCCCACATATCGTGACCAGTTGCGATTCGGGCTCGTTGCCCAAGACGTGGGGGTTGCACTCAGAGACGCACGGCGTTCGGTCACCAGTTGGTGCCGACGCCACACCATCGGTGGTGACGGGGCGGTGGCAGCCGTCCGTCGCGGACAGCGGCAGGGCGAGCCGGGAATGCTCAGCCGCGAACAGGAACTCGAGTTGATCGACATGCTGCGGGGCGTCCATCCCGACGAGTTCGGCCTGGACGAGGAGTTGTGGACACGGCAGAGCCTGACCACGCTCATCCAGCGGCGCTTCGAGCTGCCGCTGGACACCGGCGCGGTCGGGGCGTACCTGCGGGCCTGGGGGTTGGGTCCGCGGGAACCGCGGGAGCGGGCCTGCGGGCTCTGCGTCAGCGCGGTCGAGCGCTGGGTCCGCAGCGAGTACCCGGGGATCACCCGGGCCGCCCAGGAGCACCTCGCGGAGGTCTACTGGATCGGCCGGATCCGGCTGCGCGGCACGATGCCGGCCGCCGACGTGATCTCCGCTGTCTCGTCCCGCGGTCGGGTGCGCTTCATGATCACTACGCCGACGGTGGACCCGCCGCTCCCCCGCGACTTCGTGCTGCGGCTCAGTGGCGAGGAGCAGCGCACCGTCCACCTGATAGTGGACGGCTCCTGGCCACGCAACGAGTGGCCGCGCCGGCTCCCTCGGCGAATCGTCCTGCACCCGCTGCCCAGCTGCGGGCGGGCGGTAGCTGCGGCCTGAGCACCGGGTGAGCCGGTTGCCGACACGATCGGCTCACCCGATACCGATTCGGCGTACGCGGAGGAGGTTTGCTAGTCTTCTCCAGTCGCTGAGCCCCCGTAGCTCAGGGGATAGAGCACCGCCCTCCGGAGGCGGGGGCGCAGGTTCGAATCCTGCCGGGGGCACCAGGAAAAGTTTCACACGACACTGCCGGGCGCAGGGGGATACAGCCTCCACGCGCCCGGTTTTGCGTTTCCACTCGCCGAAGCCCGCAGCGGGCCACCCGGGTGGACGTGAGCCCCGCCGCTCCGCCCGGCCGCCCCGACGAGGGCACGCGAACCCGCAAGATCCATGATGCCGTCATGCTGTTTCTCGGGCTGCTCCTCGCCGCGCTGGGCGGAGCCGCCACCGCGGCGATCCTCACCCTACGTGGGCTCGGCGCGACGCTCAGCAAAGGCGAACGCTCCCGGCAGGGTTGGTTGCGGGCGGCGGCGCTTCTCGCCGGTGCGGGCGCCGGCGCCATGTACGCGTGGGGTCTGCTTCGGACGGGCCGCGTCGGCGTAGCGGCGGGCGAGTCCCGCGAAGGCGGCCTTGAGCTCGACCGGACCGATCACCTCGATGTCCGCGCCGAACCTGCCGAGCGCCGCTGCGAGGGCGACCCAGGACCAGGAGCCCTGTGCGAGCCTGCAGCAATCGGGGCCGAGTTCTTCGACAAGCCCGTCGCGGGTGTACGCGGCGACGACGGCGGCGGGAAGGTCGATGATGACCTCACCCACGCAGGGCCACGCTGAGCTGTCGGTGGAACCTCGGAAGCGGCCCGTGACGTACGTGGCCACGTCTCCCATGGGTAGTTGTCGTGGGGTGAAGCGTGGTCCGGTCGGGGTACGCGGGCTGACCCGGTCACAGCGGAAGGTTCGCCAGTCGTCCCGGTCGAGGTCCCAGGCGACGAGATACCAGCGCCCATTCCGGGTGACGAGGTGGTGGGGCTCCACGCGGCGAGGTGTCGCGTCGGTGGCGGCGCTCGTCGAGGCGTACTCGAAGCGCAGAACCTCGCGGGCGTTGACGGCCGCGCCGATGGCTGTCAGCACGGTGCGGTCGACCGGGGAGTCCGGCCCGGTGGTGGGTTGTCCGACGGCGGTGACCTGGAGAGCGTCGATGCGGTGCCGCAGTCGGCTGGGCATGACCTGCCGCATGGTGTTCAGTGCTCGCGCCGCGCCCTCCTGGATGTCCGCCCCGGAGAGGGCTGCCACCTGGAGTGCGACGGCGATGGCCACGGCTTGATCGTCGTCGAACAGCAGCGGTGGCAGTTGGGCGCCGGCGTCGAGCCGGTACCCGCCGTCCGGCCCCTTGAAGGCGCTGATCGGGTAGCCGAGCTCGCGCAGCCGGTCGACGTCGCGTCGCACCGTTCGCGGGCTCACGTCCAGCCTCTCGGCCAGGAGGCTACCCGGCCAGTCACGTCGGGCCTGGAGGAGCGAGAGCAGAGACAGCAGTCTCGCGGAGGTCGTGGCCATGCATCCGAGTCTGCCCCAGGTAGCGGACACAAACTGACCGCTACCCCTGCCATCGTCGGCGTTGCACCCGGGGCACCAGCCATGGGTCACGTCACACGAGGAGCAGCAATGAGCATCAACACCGTCGCGCACATCAACCTTCGGGGCAACGCGCGGGCCGCCCTCGATTTCTACCGGTCCGTCTTCGGCGGGGACCTCGCCGCGGTGACCTACGCCGACGCCCACAACGTGCAGAGCCCGGACGAGGCCGACCAGGTCATGTGGGGTCAGGTCACGTCCGCCGAGGGCTTCCAGATCATGGCGTACGACGTGCCGTCGGCGCGGCCGTGGAGCCAGGGCGAGAGGCCGTTCTTCGTCTCGGTCCGGGGCAGCGACGCAGACGAGATCACCGGCTACTGGAAGAAGCTGAGCGAGGGCTCGACCGTCCTGGTCGACCTGGCGCCCGCCGGCTGGGCTCCCCTCTACGGCATGCTCACCGACCCGTTCGGCGTCACCTGGGTGCTCGACGTCGCCGTCGGGTACAAGCCTGCCTGACCAGAAGGAGCAGCCCACCGCCGATCACGAGGGATCGGCGGTGGGCTGCGGTGCCGCTCAGTGCGCCTCGGCCGGCACCAACCTCAGGTGCGGCCCGGATGCCGTACCCGCGTTCGGGCCGCCGGAGTCCGAGCGGCGCTCGCGGCGTTTGAGCCACTGGTCGACCATGAGGTTTCCGACGAGCCCGACGGCGCCCCAGATGGCGATGACCAGCAGATTCTGCCCGACGCCGACGCCGTCGAAGTACCGCAACGATCGGGCGATGTCGACCGCCGCGGGCAACGGCAGCACGTCCTGGAGGGGGCGGAACACCTCGGGGACCAGGTACACCGACATGCCACCGCCGGAGGCGGGTACGCCGGCCATCATCAGCACCACCATCATCGGGATGATGCCCGCCAGGCCGACGGTACGGGTGAGCACTCCGGTGGCCAGCGAGACCGAGAAAATGGTCAGAGCGCCGTAGGCGATCGTCTCCAGGGCGTTGCCGCTGATCGCGCCGATGAGGACGTCGAAGAGGAACCACAGCCAGACGGACATGCCGATCGCCCAGCCGCCCAGCAGCGGCAGGAACTGGCGCAGGCGGCGCACGTGCGGGGCACCGCCCCGCAGGACGGCCAGGAACAGGAACCCGGCCATGATCCAGGACATGCCGACGTACATGCTGTTGCTGCCGCCGGTGTCGGTCTCGCTCAGGGGTTGCACGTCGGTGAGCATCAGCGGGAGGCCCTGGGCCGCGGTGATCGGCTGGAAGATCGCGCGGATAGCGGACTGTTGGCTGGCGTTGGCGGCGGACGCCGAGTACAGCGTCGCCGGAGTGTCCGGTGCCGACGGCAGGACGAAGGCGGCCACCACGTCGCGGGACTGGATCTGCTCGGTGGCTTCGGCAACCGTGTCGGCGACGGTGACGTCGAGGATGCCGTCGAGCTGCGCGTTGAGACCGGCAGCAGTCTGCTGAGCCTGCCCAGGGGCAGCGGCGACCACGACGACCGGGATGTCGTGCGGTTGCGGTTTGTGCATGGAGAACCCCATGGCACCCACGACCACCACGAGGATGGCCAGCGGGAAGCCCGCTGCGGCCACGTACCGGAATCGCTTGGAGCGCGGCGGCCCGCCGGCCAGAGCGGGGGCCTTCGCGTCGGGGTCGGTGATCGGCGGGACGCCGGGGATCATGTTCCCGCTCGCGCTGCGCTCCTTGAGCAGGCAGAGCGCGAGGGCGGCCACGATCCACACAGCCAGAACGATCAGGTGGGTGCCCAGACCGTTGCCGTCGAAGTACAGGACCGAGCGCAGCGCCTCACCGGCCGCCGGGAGCGGCAGCACGCCATGGAGGAACTGGAAGAACCCGGGCATGTTGTGCACGGACAGGGCCAGGTTCGACGCGGGCATGCCGAACACGACCCAGAGCAGCATGCCGGGCAGCACCGCGAGGGGCCCGATCAGCTTGGAGAGCAGCAGCTGGGCCAGGCCGACGGCTGCGGTGGCGAGCATGCCGACGCCGAGGAAGGTGGGGTAGTGGCCGTCGACGGCACCCACGACGGGCCCGAGGATGAGCCAGATGATCGAGCTGGTGAGCGCGGACCAGCCGGCCAGCACGGGCAGGAACCGTCGCAGCCGCAGCAGGTGGGGGACGCCCATCACCATGATGCTCAGTGGCACGTAACCGGCCAGCATCATGCCCATCGCCGCGAACAGGACCGCGATGCCGGCCGAGTCACCCGCGGGTAGCGGTGCGACGTCCTCGGTGGTGGCCTGCAAGCTGTTCTGGAAGACCACGGGCGCGAGCAACTGCTGAACGGTGGCGTTCTGCGAGGCTCCGGCCGCCGAGGCGGTGAGGATTGTCGCGTTGGCGCTGCCGTCGGTGGGCAGGACGAGCGCGCCGGCGGCTTCCTGGCCGTGCAGCAGGTCGACGGCGTCGTCGCGGGTGGTCACCAGCGTGGCCTCGGTGCTGTCGCCCGAGTTGAGCCCGTCGACGAGGGCCTGCGCCGTGGCGCCGCTGCCGACGACCGCCACCGGCATGTCCCGGGGGTGCGGTGAGTGCATGGTCGACATGTAGGTCGCGAACATCATCGTGACCATGAGGAACGGCATCACGAACAGGGCGACCATTCGGATGACCTGTTCCTTGCGGTCCGCGCCGGGCGGGCGGCCGTCCACCACGTCGGCAGCCTCGATCACGGCTTCGGTATCCATGCACGCTCCAGCTCATATTTGTACGCCAAGTGACTTACAAACTGTAGGCGGCGGATGCCGGGAGCGGGAATCCGGCTAGGTTGACCTGAGTCACATCCGGGCGAGGACACGAGGGGGCCGGTCATGAGGCGGTCCGAGGCGGCCCGCACCGCGCTGCTCGACGCGGCGGAGCGGCTGTTCGCCGAATCGGGAGTCGCCGAAGTCTCCGACCGCAGGGTGGCTGAAGCGGCCGGCAACACCAACCATTCAGCAGTGCGCTACTACTTCGGCGGGCGCGAGGGCCTGCTCAAGGCACTGATGGCCCGCCACGTGCACGACGTGGCGCAAGTGCGCGCCGGCATGCCCCCAACCGAGGACTCCGTCCTCGGCGACATACGCGGTCTCGTGGCACCGAGCATGCGCGTCCTCGACCAGCTACCGCGCCCGAGCTGGCGGGCCCGGTTCCTCGATCACGTGCTGCACAACCCCGCCACTGAGCCGTTCATGCGGGAAGCCCAGGACACCACGCCACAGGCACTACAGCTGCGGGCCTCACTGGCCGCGCGACTACGGCACCTCGACCCGGACGTGGTCGCCGGTCGGGCGCGTCTGATCACCCGCATCGTCAGCACCGCGACAGCCGAGGTCGAGGCACTCGCCGAACGCAACGGAGAAGACCCCCGATGGCCCGAGGTCGGCGACTTCCTCGTCGACGCCATCACCGGAATGCTCAGCGCCCCCATCAGCCGGCCACGCCGAGCGGAGCGCTGATCGCCGTCCACGGGCTCACCTGCCGACGTACGCCGCCAGGTGCTCGCCGGTGAGGGTGGAGCGGGCGGCGACGAGGTCCGTGGGTGTGCCCTCGAAGACGATCCGGCCACCGTCGTGGCCGGCACCGGGGCCGATGTCGATGATCCAGTCGGCGTGCGCCATGACCGCCTGGTGGTGCTCGATGACGATCACCGACTTGCCGGCGTCGACCAGGCGGTCAAGCAGGCCGAGCAGTTGCTCGACGTCGGCCAGGTGCAGGCCGGTGGTCGGCTCGTCGAGGACGTAGACGCCGCCCTTCTCGGCCATGTGGGTGGCCAGCTTGAGCCGTTGCCGCTCGCCGCCGGAGAGAGTCGTGAGCGGCTGCCCCAGGCTCAGGTAGCCGAGCCCGACGTCGGCGAGCCGCTCGAGGATGGCGTGCGCTGCCGGCGTACGCGCCTCGCCGGCGCCGAAGAACTTCTCGGCCTCCGTCACCGACATCGCGAGCACCTCGCTGATGTCCCGGCCGCCGAAGCGGTATTCCAGCACCGACGCCTGGAACCGCTTGCCCTCGCAGTCCTCGCAGGGTGCGGCGACGCCCGCCATCATCCCCAGGTCGGTGTAGATGACGCCGGCACCGTTGCAGCTCGGGCAGGCGCCCTCGGAGTTGGCGCTGAACAGCGCCGGCTTCACCCCGTTGGCCTTCGCGAACGCCTTGCGGATCGGGTCGAGCAACCCGGTGTAGGTGGCCGGGTTGCTGCGCCGTGAGCCGCGAATCGCGCCCTGGTCGATCGAGACCACGCCCGCGCCGGCCGGGATCGAGGAGTGCACCAGCGAACTCTTGCCGGAGCCGGCAACGCCGGTCACGACGACGAGCACCCCGAGGGGTACGTCGACGTCCACGTCCTGGAGGTTGTTGGCAGTGGCGCCGCGGATCTCCAGCTTGCCGGTGGGCGTCCGCACCGTCTCCTTGAGGGCCGCCCGGTCGTCGAGGTGGCGGCCGGTGATGGTGCCGCTGGCCCGCAGACCTTCCACTGTGCCCTCGTAGCAGACGGTCCCGCCCTCCGTGCCTGCGCCGGGCCCGAGGTCGACGACGTGGTCGGCGATGGCGATGGCCTCCGGCTTGTGCTCCACGACCAGCACTGTGTTGCCCTTGTCGCGCAGCTGGAGCAGCAGCTCGTTCATCCGTTGGATGTCGTGCGGGTGCAGCCCGATCGTCGGCTCGTCGAAGACGTAGGTGACGTCGGTGAGCGAGGAGCCGAGGTGGCGGATCATCTTGGTGCGCTGCGCCTCTCCGCCGGAGAGGGTGCCCGACGGTCGATCGAGCGACAGGTAGCCCAGCCCGATCTCCTCGAACGAGTCGAGGAGGTGTTGCAGGCCGGCCAGCAACGGGGCCACCGACGGCTCGTCGATCCCGCGGACCCAGACGGCCAGGTCGCTGATCTGCATCGCACACGCGTCGGCGATGTTCCTGCCCTTGATCTTCGACGACCGGGCCTCCTTGCTGAGCCGGGTGCCGGCACACTCGGGGCAGGTCGTGAACGTCACCGCGCGCTCCACGAAGGCGCGGATGTGCGGCTGCAGGGCGTCGATGTCCTTGGCGAGGAAGGACTTCTGGATCGACGGGATGAGGCCCGCGTACGTCAGGTTGATCCCGTCAATTTTGATCTTGGTTGGCTCCCGGTGGAGCAGGTCGTGCAGCTCCCGCTTGGTGAACTTGGCGATCGGCTTGTCCGGGTCGAAGTAGCCGCAGCCCCGGAAGATCCGGCCGTACCAGCCCTCCATGCTGTAACCCGGGATGGTGATCGCGCCCTCGTTGAGCGAGAGGTTGTCGTCGTAGAGCGCCGACAGGTCGATGTCGGTCACCGCACCCATGCCCTCGCACCGTGGGCACATGCCGCCGAGACGGTTGAAGGTCGCCTTCTCGGTCTTCGTCCTGCCGGCGCCGCGGTCGACGGTGATCGCCCCGGTCGCCTTCACCGAGGGAACATTGAAGGAGTACGCGTTGGGCGAGCCGAGGTGCGGCTGCCCGAGCCGGCTGAACAGGATGCGCAGCATCGCGTTGGCGTCGGTGGCGGTGCCGACGGTGGAGCGGGAGTTGGCGCCCATCCGCTCCTGGTCCACGATGATCGCCGTGGTCAGGCCATCCAGCAGGTCGACCTCGGGCCGCGCCAACGTCGGCATGAAGCCCTGCACGAAGGCGCTGTAGGTCTCGTTGATCATCCGCTGCGACTCGGCCGCGATGGTGCCGAACACCAGCGAGCTCTTGCCGGAGCCGGAGACACCGGTGAACACCGTCAGCCGCCGCTTCGGGATCTCGACGCTGACGTCCTTGAGGTTGTTCACCCGCGCGCCCTGCACCCGGATCAGGTCGTGGCTGTCGGCGACGTGCGGCGCGGACGGCTGGGCGGCCGTGCTCATCGTGTCTCCATCTGTCGGGCGCGCAGGAATCAGCGCACTTCCTGGATGCGGATCATGTTGCCCGCCGGGTCCCGGAAGGCACAGTCGCGCACGCCGTACGGCTGCTCGGTCGGCTCCTGGACGACCTCGGCGTCGCTGGCCTCCAACTTGGCGAAGGTGGCGTCGAGGTCGGTGGTGGCCAGGTTGACGCCGAAGTAGCTGCCCTTGGCCATCAGCTCAAGGATGGTCTGCCGCTCGTCGTCGGTGATGCCGGGGTTGGCGGCCGGCGGGTGCAGGACGATGGCGGTGCTGGGCTGGCCGACCGGCCCGACCGTGATCCACCGCATCCCCTCGTACCCGACGTCGAGGCGGACCTCGAAGCCGAGGATGTCGCGGTAGAAGGCCAGCGAGGCCTCCGGGTCGGTGTGCGGCAGGAAGCTCGAGTGAATGGTGATGTCCATGCTGGTCACGCTAGTTGCGGCTCGGCGACCCGCGCTTCTCGATTCCTGACCGGTCTGGTCACCTGTTTCGCCACGCACGACGGCATCCCGGCCGTCGCCGGCGCCGCCTGCCGCCGGTAGACGCTGGGCGGCACGCCCACCAGCTCGGTGAAGCGGGTGCTGAAGGTGCCCAACGACGAGCAACCAACAGCGAAACAGACGTCGGTGACGCTCAGGTCGCCACGGCGCAACAGGGCCATCGCCCGCTCGATCCGCCGAGTCATGAGGTAGCTGTAGGGAGATTCGCCATAGGCGAGCCGGAACTCACGGCTGAGGTGCCCGGCCGACATGTGCGCGCCACGGGCGAGCGCCTCGACGTCCAACGGAGACGCGTACTCCCGGTCGATCCGGTCGCGGACCCGGCGCAGCCGCGCCAGGTCGGCCAGTCGCTGGGTCGCGTCGGATTTGCTGCTCACCTGCGAAATCGTGCCACAACCCACCGACAATCCGCCGCCCGCCGGGCGGAGGCCGGCGGGCCGGCGGGCCGGTCAGCCGGCCTCGCGGCGGGCGCGGGCCCGGCGCTTCCCCTCGTGCATGGCCTGCACCCGGGCGACCGGGATGGTCCGGCCCTCGGCGACCAGGTCGGCGGGGAGCGGTTGCGGGGCCGGCATCAGCGCGGCCCACGGGTCGCCGTCGGCGAGCAGTGCGGGCGCGGTCCGGATGGTGAAGTCGGCGGGGGTCACCTCGGTCAGGTCCGCCCAGTCGACCGGGAACGAGACCGGCATTCCGGGGCGTAGCCGGGGGCTGTACGCGGCGGCCACCGTCGCCCCGCCCGCCCGGGTGGCGTCCACGAAGACCCGGCCTCCCCGGTCCTCCTTGATGTACGCGGTGGTGGCCAGCGCCGGGTCGAGCCGCTCGGCGCGGACGGCGAGCGCCCGGGTGGCGGCGGCCAGCTCCTCGGCCGTTGGTTCGTCGGTCACCGGAACGAAGACGTGCACGCCCTTGGCGCCGCTGGTCTTGACCGCACCGGCCAGGCCGGCGTCGGCGAGCGCCTGACGGACCAGCAGGGCGGCGTCGACCGCCGCGCGGAACCCGTCGCCGTCCGGCGGGTCCAGGTCGAGGATCAGGTGGGTCGGGCGATGCAGATCCGCCACGGTGGCCAGCGTCGGGTGGTACTCCACCGCCCGCTGGTTGGCGAACCAGAGCAGGGTGCGGCGGTCGTCGCAGAGGGCGTACGAGATCTCCCGGTGCGACGCCTCCGCCCAGACCGGTGCCCGGCGGACCCAGTCCGGGGTGTAGCGGGGCAGGTTCTTCTGCATGAACGGCGGCTGGCCGGGGCGGACCCTGATCACCGACAGCGGCCGGCCCCGCAGCTGCGGGAGGATCCGGTCCCGGACCGCGTCGAGGTAGTCGACCAGGTCACGCTTCGTCGCGTCGTCCCGGTCGGACAGCGGCTGGTCCAGGTTGGTCAGGGCCACGCCGTCCCGGGTCTCGTCAGCCTTGCTCACCCGACCACCCTCCCGGCCGCACCGCCGTCGGTCAACTGGACGCGGCGCTTCGCTACGGATCGATTCCGGCACCCACCCCGGCCGGCTCCGACGGGTCGGCCGCCGACGACGGCCGGGCCGGGCGTCGGGGCAGTGTGGTCAGCGCCACCAGCCACGCGGCGACCACGAGACCCACGGCCACGGCGAACGCCGTCCGGTAGCCGCCGGCGAGCGCGGCGGTCTCGGCCCAGCCGGCGGCCCGCAGCCCGTCGGTGCGGGTGGCGGCAATTGTGGCCAGCGCGGCCAGGCCGACCGCTCCGCCTACCTGTTGGGTGGTGTTGACCAGGCCGGAGGCGAGCCCGGCGTCGGTGTCGGTCGCGCCGGCCATGGCCGCCGTGGTGACCGCCGGCAGGGTCAGGCCGCCGGCCACCCCAAAGATCAACATCGCGGGGAGTACGTCAGCGACGTAGGCGCCGTCGGCGGGCAGCCGGGCGAGCAGGAGGAAGCCGACGCTCGCCAGGCCGAGCCCGACCAGCAGGACCATCCGGGCACCGAAGCGGGCGATCAGCCGACCGGCCAGGCCGAGCGAGACGACGGCGATCACGACCGGGGTGGGCAGGAAGGCCCAGCCGGTCGCGGCGGCATCCAACCCCAGCACCAGTTGCAGCTCCACGGCGAGCAGGAACTGGAACCCGAAGTACGCGCAGACCATGAGGAACTGCACGGCGTTCGCCGCCACCAGGCCCGGGACGCGCAGCACCCGGGACGGCACGAGCGGGGCGGCCGCCACCCGTTGGCGCAGCGCGAACCCGCCGAGCAGCAGCACCGCGAGGGCCACCGCGCCGAGCGTCCGGGGGCTGGTCCAGCCGTGCTCGCCCGTTCCGACGATGCCCAACACGGCGGCCATCAGACCGGCGGTGGCGAGCAGCGCGCCGGGCAGGTCCAGGCCGGCGCGCAGGCCGATCCCTCGTTCGGCCGGCAGCCGGCGGAGGGACGCGATGAGGATGACCGTCCCGATCGGCACGTTGACAAGGAAGATGGTCCGCCATCCGGCGGCCTCGGTGAGCACCCCTCCGGCGACCGTGCCGACCGACGCACCGGCCGCGCCGGTGAAGCTGAAGACGGCGATGGCGCGGGCCCGCTCGGCCGCTTCGGGGTAGAGCCGGACGATCATGCCGAGGCTGACCGCCATGGCCAGAGCGCCGCCGACGCCCTGCCCGAACCGCGCGCCCACCAGCAGGGCCGGCCCGGTGGCGACCGCGCAGGCCAGCGAGGCGACCGTGAACATCGCGACGCCGGCCAGGAAGACCCTGCGGCGGCCCAGCAGATCTCCGAGCCGGCCGGCGAGCAGCAGCAGCCCGCCGAACGCGACCAGGTAGGCGTTCACCACCCAGGCCAGGCCGGTGGCGCTGAAGCCCAGGTCGCGTTGGATGGCGGGCAGCGCCACCGCGACGACGGTGCCATCCAGGATGATCATCAGGCTGCCGGCGCAGAGCACCAGCAGCGCCGGCCAGCGGGATGGGACGACACGTTCCACGGAACCCCTCCTTGGTGCACGGTTTGTTACCGAGGTCATCGTCTGTGACCATTAACCGCGGCGGAAGGAGGCACTTTGATGTCCCAGAGGAACAGCGATGTGTCCGCGCTGGTCAAGGCCGAGCTGACCTGCTCGGCCGAGAACGTGCCGTTCACCCCGGGCCAGGCTCGCGCGTGCACAGTCCGCGAGGTGCTCGACCGGGTCGGCGGCAAGTGGAGCATCGGCATCCTGGTGGCCGCCTCGCACGGCCCGGTGCGCTTCACCGAACTGGAGCGGCACATCGAGGGGATCAGCCGCCGGATGCTCACGCTGACGCTGCGCAACCTGGAGCGGGACGGCCTGCTGCACCGCACCGTCTACCCGACCGTCCCGCCCAAGGTCGAGTACACGGCCACCCCGATGGCGCTGGAGCTCTACGAGTCGCTGGTCGCGCTGACCAGTTGGGCCGAGCGGCATCGGCGGGCCATCGCCGAGGCCCGGACCAGGTACGACACCGAGCACGCCTGAGCAAACCCGCCAGGAGTGTGGTGAACGCCACCGCTTCCATCTGACCGATCGGTCAGGGTCTGACCGATCGGTCAGGCATGCTGGTCTGCGGGAGGTGGACCGGGCATGGGCAGAGCGGTACCCGACACGCACGGCGAGATCCTCGCCGCGGCGGCGCGGCAGTTCACTGTGACCGGCTACCGGGGCACCTCTCTGCAGGACATCGCCCGGGAGGTCGGCTGCTCCAAGGCCACCGTGCTCTACCACTTCGCCAACAAGGAAGCCCTGCTCGCCGAACTGATGGCACCCGCGATCGAGGTGCTTCGCAGCCTCGACGACCAGCTCAACGGCCTGACCGGGGCTGCCGCCCAGGAGGTCGCCGCAAGCGGCTTCGTCGACCTCGCGGTGCGGTTCCGACAGGAGATCGCCGTCCTGCGCGGCGAGTTCCCGGAGCTGCTGTGCCAGCCCGCCTTCGCGCAC
This sequence comes from Micromonospora sp. NPDC049089, assembly GCF_040648775.1. Lineage (NCBI taxonomy): Bacteria > Bacillati > Actinomycetota > Actinomycetes > Micromonosporales > Micromonosporaceae > Micromonospora > Micromonospora sp. NPDC049089. Next base: position 26,998 of record NZ_JBEZEH010000012.1, on the reverse strand, counting down.
ATCCAGGAAATCTCCGACCGGCTGCGGGACGCCCTTGCCGGGCACTCCGACCGGCCAGGCGCCCGGATCGCCGCGCTGGTGCTGCTCGCCGGCATCTCCGAGGCGTGCGGCGAGTTCGCCGACATCCCCGACGACGAACTGCGCCTCGCCCTGCTCACTCTCGCCCGGCGGGCCGTCGAACCCGTCGACGCACCAGTGCCCCATTCACCCACGACCGAGGACAAGGACTCCTGATGGCCACCCTGCTCTACCGGCTCGGCCGGGGCGCGTTGCGCCGGCGACGGCTCGTCGTCGCGCTCTGGCTAGTCGTACTCGTCGTCGCCGGCCTGGCCGCGGCGACCCTGCGCGGCCCGACGGCGAGCAACTTCACAATGCCCGGCACCGAGAGCCAGCGCGCGCTCGACCTGCTGGCCGACCAGTTCCCCGCGGCCAGTGGTGCCACCGGCACCATCGCGCTCAAGGCACCCGCCGACGGCCAACTGGCCACCCCGCAGGGCCAGGCCGTGGTGCAGGAGCTGGTCCAGGAGGCCTCGGCTCTGCCCGGCGTGGTCGGTGCGGTCAACCCGTTCCAGGTCGGCGCGGTCTCGCCCAACGGCCGGTACGCGCTGGTCCAGGTCCAGTTCGCCACCGGCGGCGACGATGTGACCGACGAGCAGCGCACCGCGTACGAGGAGGTCGGCGCCGCCGTCGAGGCGAAGGGTTGGCAGGTCGCCCCGGGTGGCGAGGTGCTGGGCGGTGAGCCGGAGATCGGCTCCACCGAGGCGCTCGGCGTGCTGGTCGCCGCGATCGTCCTGATCATCACCTTCGGTTCCCTGGTCGCCGCCGGCATGACGATGCTCAACGCCCTGATCGGCGTGGGCGTCGGCATGGCTGGACTGTTCGCGCTGAGCGGTGTCATCGAGTTGACCAGCACCGCGCCGATCCTGGCGCTGATGCTCGGCCTCGCCGTCGGCATCGACTACTCGTTGTTCATCACCTCCCGGCACCGACAGAACCTGCTCGAAGGCCTGTCCCCGGAGGAGGCGGTCGGCCGCGCGGTGGGCACCGCCGGTTCCGCCGTGGTCTTCGCGGGCGCCACAGTTGTCATCGCCCTCGCCGGTCTGGCCGTGGTGAACATCCCGTTCCTCACCGTGATGGGTCTCGCCGCCGCCGGTACGGTCACCATCGCCGTGCTCGTGGCGATCACCCTCCAGCCCGCGCTGCTCGGCTTCGCCGGCAACCGGGTGCTCCCGCGCCGGCTGCGCTCCACTGTCGACTCCGCCGCGCCAGGTGAGCCGGTGGGCGAGGAGACGCTGCCGGTCGAGGACCGCTCAGGGTTCGGCTTCCGCTGGGCGCGGTTCGTCACCCGCTTCCGGGTGCCGGTCATCCTGGTCGCGCTGCTCGGCCTGGGGCTGCTCGCGCTGCCCACGCCGGACATGCGACTGGCTCTGCCGGACGCCAGTACGGCGACCGAGGGCTCACCGGCCCGGGTGGCGAGCGACCTGACCACCGAGGGCTTCGGTCCGGGCTTCACCGGTCGGCTCGCGGTGGTCGTGGCGGGCGACGACGCGCAGGCGACGGCAGCCGCGGTGCCGCAGGTGACCGCGATGATCCAGCGCACCGAGAACGTCCTCGCCGTGGCACCGCCGCAGCTGAGCCCGGACGGTCGGACCGCGCTGCTCGGCGTGGTGCCGAAGACCGGCCCGACCGACGAGGCCACCGAGACCCTGGTGCACGACGTCCGCGACGCGGTCGGCGGGGTGCAGGGCGCGGAGGTGCTGCTCACCGGCGCCACCGCCATTGGTATCGACGTCTCGGAGAAGCTCTCGGACGCACTGCCGATCTACCTGCTGCTGGTCGTCGGGCTCTCGGTGCTGCTGCTGATGTTGGTGTTCCGGTCGCTGCTGGTGCCGCTCAAGGCGGCGCTGGGCTTCCTGCTCACCGTGGCCGCCACGTTCGGCATCACGGTGGCGATCTTCCAGCAGGGCCACCTCGCCGACCTGGTCGGCCTGGACACCCCGGCCCCGCTGGTCAGCTTCCTGCCCATCCTGCTGATCGGCATCCTGTTCGGGCTGGCCATGGACTACGAGGTGTTCCTGGTCTCCCGGATGCGGGAGGACTTCGTGCACGGCGACACCGCGCGTGAGGCCACGATCAGCGGCATGGGCCACGGCGCCCGGGTGGTCACCGCCGCCGCGCTGATCATGATGTCCGTCTTCGGCGGCTTCGTGTTCCTCGAAGACCCGATCATCAAGTCGATGGGCTTCGCGCTCGCCATCGGCGTGGCCATCGACGCGTTCGTGGTCCGGATGACCATCGTCCCGGCGGTCATGTCGCTCCTCGGCGACCGCGCCTGGTGGCTGCCCCGCTGGCTCAACCGCGCCCTGCCCAACGTGGACATCGAGGGCGAAGGCCTGCGCACCCACCTGGAAGACCGCACCCCCACGCACGTCTGACCGCACCACCCGGTCGATCATGGAGTTGTGGTGCCCGTCGTGCCCCGATCAGAGGCCTTCGTCCAGCACCACAACTCCATGATCGACGCCAGCGGGCGCGGGTCAGACTCCTGCTGGGTAGGTTTCCATCTCGCCGGGGGCCGCTGGCACCGGTAGCGGGTGCAGGGCCGTGGTGTCGTCGCACCAGATGAAGGCGTCATAGCGGTCGCCCAGCCGGGTGGGCACGTAGTTGCCCCAGGACTCGAACGACGGGTCGTAGACGACCCCGATCGCCCGGTGGTCAACGGTTTCGGTGACCCAGCCCGGCTGATCGTCGCCGCCGAAGATCAGCACCGCCCGCTCCGGCATCAGCTCGTGCAACCGCCGCTCGACCGAGCCCTCCCGAGCCGGGGGCACCACCATCGCCTCGGGCGGCGAACCCCAGCGGGGTGCGGCGATCACTGTGCCCCGGTAGCTGCCGAAGCCGACCAGTGCCACCGCGTCCTCGCCGTGCCGCTCCCGGGCCAACTGACCAATGTTGACCATCCCGTCGGCGGCCATGTCGGTGGCCCGCGCATCTCCGACGTGCGTGTTGTGCGCCCAGACGACGCCCCGTGCGTCCGGGCCGTACCGTTCCAACAGCCGGTCCAGGGTGTCCTGCATGTGGGTGTCGCGGATGTTCCACGAGTCCGGCCCGCCTGCCACCATCGCCCGGTAGTAGCGCTCGGCGCCGGCCACCACCTCCGCGTTCTGCCAGGCCGAGAAGCGGTCCGGGCCGTCGGAGAGGGCGTGTTCACGGGTCCGGGCGAGCAACCGGACGACCTCCTCCTCGCACCGGGCCGAGACGAAGCGGCTGGCCGCGCCGTACTCCTCGACCCTCTTGCCGTACGGCTCGAAACACCGGTAGGCGTCCTGCGCCGCCTCCAGCGACTTCGGGTCCTCCTCCCCCAGGTAGTCGAAGATCGCCTGCATCGACTCCCAGAGGCTGTACACGTCGAGGCCGTGGAACCCGGCCCGTTGCTCCTCCGGCAGCTCCAGGTTCCAGGCCCGCAGCCAGCTGGCGAACCGGGCCACCTCGGCATTGGCCCACATCCAGGTCGGCCATCGCTCAAACTGGTCGAGTGCGAGCTGCGGTTCGAGCGCGCCACCCGGCGCGGCCGTCACCGACCGGTGCACCCGATCGCAGTCGGGCCAGTCACCCTCCACCGCGACGAAGGAGAACCCACACTCCGCGATCAACCGGCGGGTGAGCTGCTCGCGCAACCGGTAGTAGTCGTAACTGCCGTGGGTGGACTCGCCGATCATCACCACCCGGGCATTGCGAACGCGCTCCAGCAACGGGTCGAAATCGCTCGGCGCGCCGAGCCGCTGAACCAGCATGCCAGCGGCTACCCGACCGCCGCAGCGGCAAACCGTGGGCGCGTCGCGGCCGACACGCCGGCCGCCGGGCCGTCGTGGGCTCCAACCAAGCCGGTGTACGACCACCGCGAGTGGGTAGCCGGCCGACATGACCGTCACCGGGGTTCAGTTGCAGGAGTACCTGGCCGGGCTCGACTACCCGGTCTCCCGGGAGGACCTGATCCGCTGGGGTCAGGAGAACGGGGCCAGCACGGCAATGTTGCAGATGCTCCAGGCCCTACCGCCCGAGCAGTTCAACAACCCGGACGAGCTGAACGCCGCCCTAACCACCCCCACCTAAACCCAACCAGCCCCGCCCCGCCCCGCCCCGCCCCGCCCCGGTGATCATGAGGTTATTGCCATCCGCCACGGCGTGTCGCGCCGCTAACTCCATGATCACCGGGGCGACGGGCGGTGGGGGTTGGGGTTCGGGTTGATTAGGGGAGGGGGATGGTGCGGGATTCGGTTCGGGCGGTTTCGGCGGCGGCGAGGATGGCGACGACCTCGCGGCCGAAGCGGACGTCACAGCGGTGGTCCCGGGTGCCCGCCCGCACCTGCTCGACGAGTTGGTCGATGGCGACGCCGAACGCGGTGGCGGCGTCGTTCTCGCCGAACGGGACGTTCTCGATGCCGTTCTCGCCGTAGAACACGAACTCCCGGGCCATCGACTCGGTCGGGGCGTCCAGGGAGAGCGAGGCGCTGCTCGTGGCACCGCCCTCGTGGGTGAGCAGCAGATGCACCATCCCGCTCGGTCCGTCCATCGCCGCCACCTGCGTCACCCGGCCCAGCACCGGCAGGAGGATCGAGAGCGCGTGCGGGGCGATGTCCCAGAGCGCACCGTGCTCCCGACGCCACAACGAGCCGCCGTACGGGCTGCCGTCCTGGAAGATCGAGGCGAACGCGGTGGTCCGGCCGTGCTGCCAGCCCCCGGCGGCGGCGGTGGCGGCCAGGAACGCTGTCACGTTCGGCTGGAACCGCTGGGTGAAGAAGACGACCGAGGCGACCCCGGACTCCTCGGCGGCGGCCACGACCCGGTCGGCGTCGTCCACGCTGAGCGCCAGCGGCTTGTCCAGCAGCAGGTGCCGACCGGCGCGGGCCGCCCGGACCGCGATGTCGGCCTGGATGTCCGGCGGCAGGGCGACGGCGATCGCCTCGCACTGCTCAATCAGCGCGTCGACGTCGGCGTAGGCGGGCACCCCGTACCGCTCGGCCAGCGCGGAGGCCCGCTCCGGGTTGCGACCCCACACACCGACCAGCTCCGCGTCGGGATGGGCGTGCAGCGCCTTCCCGTGCGTCTCGATCGCCCAGTGACCGGTGCCGAACAAGCCGAACCGCAGCACGTGTACCTCCGCTGTTTCCCCGCACCGCGACAACGCCACGGACGTGATCCACGCTAGTCGCCCGGGCGGCCGGAACGGCGGCGGGTTCGACCAATCGAAGCAGCTCACCTTTCATTTCCGGTCGGTGGTCGAGGTACCCGCCCGGCTGTCGGTGAGCAGCGGTCCGCCAGCACCGCTCTCGGCAGCGTCAGGTCCGATCACCGCCAGACACACCACGTACGGCGGGGCAGGCTCGACGGCATGCGGAGCTCGGATTCAGCGATCACCAGCGGTGTCGTGGCGTTTGAACACTGGTACGACTTCACCGAGGGCGGCCCGGTGCACCGCGCGCTGCTGCCGTTCCCGTCGACAGCGCCCGCCCCGTTCGAGGTCGCGCGCTGGTCGGTGGCCCCGAACACCTCCAACGACCTGGATGTCCATCGCTCCCGTGAGGTGTGGATCATCGTGTCCGGGACCGGAACCCTGACGTTCGCCGACCAGGCGCGTGTCCTGCGGGCCGGCGACGTCGCGGCGTTCGACAGCAGGGTGCCGCATCAGATTCGGAACGACGGACCGGACCCACTCCTCGCCGTCTCCGTCTACTGGCTGCAAGCAGGCGACTGACGCCCACCCGAAAAGCTGGGCACCGGGAGCATGGGCACCGGGGCCGCGGACCCTCGACGGGCGCGCGTCACACGCGGAGAGGCAGGGCACCCCTTTACTACGACGGTTAGTAGGCTGTGCCGGTGACCGAGGCAACGACCGGGTGGTGCCGGTGACCAGCGCGGGCGTCGATTCGCCGGTGGACGGGATCGTCGCGGCAGTGCCGATCGTGCTGTCGCTGCTCGTGGCGGTGTGGGCGCTGGTGGCTGCGGTACGCCACCGGCCGCCGGACCCTGTGCAGTTCGTCGGTCTGGCCGTACTCGAAGTGGCGTTGCTGGTGTTGAGCGTACTGGCGCTCGTCGCGGTCGGCGGTGGGGATCGGCCCGGCGAGCCCGGCGCCTTCTTCGGCTACCTGGTCACGCTGGTGTGTCTGCCGCCACTGGCCTGGGTGCTGGCCCGGATGGAACCGACCCGCTGGGGCTCGGCGATCGTGTGCGCGGTCTGCCTGGTGGCCCCGGTGGTGGTCGTCCGGTTGCAGCAGACCTGGGAGGTGCTCGGTGGTTGAGACAAAATCGGCTCGGCAGCGCACGAACTCCGGCCCGGGGCGGCTGCTGATCGCCGTCTACCTGCTCTTCGCGATCGCGGCGACGAGTCGGGCGGGTTTGCAGATCGCCACCAAGTTCGACGAGGCGCCGGTGGCGTACCTGCTCTCCGGGGTGGCCGCGCTCATCTACATCGTTGCGGCGGTGGGGTTGGCCCGCGCCGGGCACACCGGCCGGCGGGTCGCGCTGGCGTGCTGCTCGGTGGAGCTGGTCGGGGTGGTCGCGGTCGGCATCCTGAGCCTGGTCGACAAGGATCTCTTCCCGGACGAGACGGTCTGGTCGCAGTTCGGCAGCGGGTACGGCTACATCCCGCTGGTGCTGCCGGTGCTCGGCCTGATCTGGCTCTGGCGCACCCGCCGCGCACCCGCCTGACCCACCGCGCCGCACCCGCCCGACGCGCTCTCGGCTGACCCGGCGCCAGGGCCCGGCGACGAGGGCGCCGGCTTGTCTGCCGGAGCGCCCTCGTCGGGAGTACGGGTCAGTCCCGTGGGCCGCCCGCGACGTAGATGACCTGACCGGACACGAAGCCGGCGCCCTCGCTCGCCAGGAACGAGATGGTGTGCGCGACGTCCTCCGGGCGGCCGGGGCGGCGGACCGGGATCTCGGCGGCGGCGTGCTTCTGGAAGTCGTCGAAGTCGACCTTCATCCGGGCCGCGGTGGCCGCTGTCATGTCGGTGACGATGAAGCCGGGTGCGACGGCGTTCACCGTCACCCCGAACGGACCCAGCTCGATGGCGAGCGTCTTGGTGAAGCCCTGTAGGCCGGCCTTGGCGGCGGCGTAGTTCGCCTGGCCCCGGTTGCCCAGCGCGGAGGTGCTGGAGAGGTTGACGATCCGCCCCCACTTCTGGTCCACCATGTGCTTCTGGGCGGCCTGGCTGAACAGGAACGCGCCGCGCAGGTGCACCCCCATCACCGTGTCCCAGTCGGCACTGGTCATCTTGAACAGCAGGTTGTCGCGGAGCACACCGGCGTTGTTGACCAGTACCGTGGGCGCGCCCAGCTCGGCGGCGACGCGGCTCACCGCCGCCTCGACCTGGTCGCGGTCGGACACGTCGGCGCCCACCCCGAGCGCCCGGCCGCCGGCCCCGGCGATGGCGTCCACCGTCTCCTTGGTGGCCGCCTCCTCGATGTCGACCACGGCGACGGCCATTCCGTCGGCGGCCAGCCGTCGGGCGGTGGCCGCGCCGATGCCGCGTGCGGCTCCGGTGACGATGGCGACGCGGGACTCCTCCGACATGATTACCTCCCGGTAACGTGGGGTCGATCGGGGGAGCTTAACCTCAACAGGCCGACCCTCGGCATAGGCGAATCCACCGGTATCCGTGGCCGGAGACCTTGACCGCGCCGAGCTTTCCCAACTCTCCGTAGCCACGGTCGGCGAGCACGTCGATGGGCAGGTCGGCCTCCGGCTCGAGGCTGCTGAGGTCCACCTCGACGTCGTCGGTGCCGAGGTTGTGCACGAAGACCATCGTTCCGGTCGGCCCGTCGGCCCGGTGGGCGAGCACGCCGGGCGGCATCGCCACGTCGATGTGGGTCGTCGAGCCGGACCCGATCTCCGGGGCCTCCCGCAGCGTACGGATCATCCGCTCGAACCAGGCGAGCAGCGACTTCGAGTCGCTGCGCTGGGCGGTGACGTTGACGTTCTGGTAGCCGAACTCACCCTTGTCGATCACCGGGCGGACCAGCTTCTCCGGGTCCGCCGTGGAGAAGCCGGCATTCGGCTGGTACGACCACTGCATCGGGGTACGGATCGCCTCCCGACCGGGCAGCGACAGGTCCTCGCCCATCCCGATCTCCTCGCCGTACCGCAGCACCGGCGTGCCGCGCATCGAGAACTGGAGGGCGTACGCCAGTTCAATGTGCCGCCGGTCGTTGCCGAGCATCGGGGCGAGCCTGCGACGGATGCCCCGGTCGTAGATGCGCATGTTCTCGTCCGGGCCGAACTTCGCGTACACCTGGTTGCGTTGTTCGGTGGTCAGCCGGGACAGGTCGATCTCGTCGTGGTTACGCAGGAAGGTGGCCCACTGCCCTCCGACCGGAAGCTTCGGGGTGTCCCGGAGCGCCTCGATCAGCGACTCCGGGTCCTCGCGGGCCAGGGCGAGCATGAGTCGACCGTTGAGCATGAAGTCGAAGAGCATGTGGATGCGGTTGCCCGAGCCGCTGGTGTCGCCGAAGAACGTGGGAAGCTGGTCGGGTTCGACGTTCGCCTCGGCCAGCAGGACGGCGTCGCCGCGCCGCCACTGGACGTGCTGGCGCATCTCGGTGAGGAACTCGAAGTCCTTCGGCGAGTCCGGGTTGCCCGGCTCGGTCAGCTCGATGATGAACGGCACCGCGTCCATCCGGAAGCCGGAGACGCCGAGCTGGAGCCAGAACGACATGATCTTTTTGACCTCGGCCCGGACCTCCGGGTTGGCGAAGTTGAGATCCGGCTGGAACTTGTAGAACCGGTGGTAGAACCACGCCTTGGCGGTGCGGTCGTAGCTCCAGGTCTCCTTCTGCTCGCCGGGGAAGACCATGCCCTGGTGCCGGTCGGCCGGCTCGGTGTCGGACCAGAGGAACCAGTCCCGGTACGGCGAGTCCGGCGAGGAGCGGGCCGACTGGAACCACGGGTGCTCGTCGGAGGTGTGGTTGACCACCAGGTCGATGATCACCCGGATGCCCCGGTTCTGCGCCTGGTGCAGCAGCTCGGCGAAGTCGCCCAGGGTGCCGAAGCGCGGGTCCACGTTGTAGAAGTCGGTGACGTCGTAGCCGTCGTCGCGGTTGGGTGACGGGTGGATCGGGTGCAGCCACAGGCAGGTCACGCCGAGGCGGGCCAGGTAGTCCAGCCTCCCGATCAGGCCACGGATGTCACCGACCCCGTCGCCGTCGGAGTCGGCGTACGTGTCGATGTCGAGGCAGTAGACGACGGCTTCGGAATACCAACGGTCACCCATGCCGAAGAAATCTCTCCAGTTGATCATCGCGGCAAACCAGCCGGGCCGACCGGCGACCGGCGACCGGCGACCGGCGACCGGTTACCGTGCCCGTCATGGAGAACGACCTCGTGCCGCCGAGCGAGTTGTTGGACTGGTCCCAGGGCAGCTGGCTGCACCCGCCGGTACGCGTCGAGGAGGGCCCGGCCGGCGAACTGGTCGTCGAGCCGGCCGCGGAGAGCGACTTCTGGCGGCGGACCAGTTACGGCTTCGTGCACGACGACGGCCCGGCCCTGCTGGCGCCGCTGCCGGTCGGCACCGCGATGGAGGTGAGCTTCCGGCTCGACTTCTCGGCGCAGTTCGACCAGGCCGGCGCGTTCGTCCGCGTCGACGAGCGGACGTGGACCAAGGCCGGCGTCGAGGTGAGCGACGGCGAGGCGCAGCTCGGCGCTGTGGTGACCCGGGAGTTCTCCGACTGGTCGGTGGCGCCGGTGCCGGAGTGGGCGGGCCGGGAGGTGACGGTCCGGGTCAGCCGGGCGGGTGACGCGGTGACCGTTCGCGCCCGGGTCGACGACGAACCGTGGAGACTGGTCCGGCTCGCTCCGCTGGACCCGACGGCCGAGGCCCTGGCCGGCCCGTTCTGCTGCGCGCCGTCCCGCGCCGGTCTGACAGTGGTGTTCACCGGTTGGCGGCAGGGTCCGGCGGACACCGCGCTGCACCCGGAGGTGTGAGTCGGGCCCCGCTGGGTATGACCCTCTGATCCCCGACAGCCGACCGGAAGGACCACCATGGCGTACGCCCAGGCTGGCGACCCGTCCGAGTTCACCGGGTTGACCGGCTGGGTGGCCTCGGTGATCGAGGTGATGGGCCCGGTCGGAGTGGCGCTGCTGGTGGCGCTGGAGAGCATCGTCCCGCCGATTCCCAGTGAGATCGTGCTGGCGCTCGCCGGCTTCCTCGCGCACGAGGGCAAGTTCAACGTCTTCGTCGTGGTGCTGGCCGCGACGGTCGGCTCGCTGGTGGGCGCGTTGGTGCTCTACTGGCTCGGCGCGGCGCTGGGCGAGGAACGACTCAAGCGCTGGTTGGACCACATTCCCCTGGTGGACAGCGACGACCTGGAACGGGCCGACAAGTGGTTCGAGCGGCACGGCCGGTGGGCGGTGCTGATCGGCCGGGTGGTGCCGGTGGTCCGCAGCCTGGTCTCCGTGCCGGCCGGGGCCAACCGGATGCCGATGGGTGAGTTCATCCTGCTCACCACGATCGGCAGCGGGGTGTGGAACGGTCTCATCGTGGGGGCCGGCTATGCGCTGGGCAGCCAGTGGCAGGACGTGGCCCGCTACAGCGACTGGTTCAACTACGCGATCGTCGCGATCTTCGTCGTGATGGTGGCCAGTTGGGCGATCCGCAAGGTCCGCAAGCGTCGGGACCGCGACGACCGGCGGTCGGTGACCGCCGGTCGCTGATCCGCTGCCGCTGGCGCTTCGGAAGGCCAGCGGGGTGGTCAGGGCAGGGTGTCCAGGTGCGGTCCCACGGTGTTGGCGAAGCCGTTGCCGTTGCTGACGTCCCAGTTCACCGACCAGGTCATCGCGCCCCTGATGCCCGGGTAGGTGCGCGGCGGACGGAAGCTGCCGCAGTTGGTGCCCCGGGCCAGGCAGTCCAGGGCGGCGTTGACCACGCTGGGCGCGACGATGCCACCGCCGGCCGCCCCAGCTCCGGCGGGCAGGCCGAGGCCGACCTGGTCGGGGCGGAGCCCGGCCTCCAACTGGATGCAGGCCAACGCGACGATGAAGTTGACGGTGCCCTGGCCGTACGCGGCGTTCTGGTCGCAGCCGAGCATCGCGCCGGAGTTGTAGTACTGGGTGTTGACGACGGTGAGGATGTCCTTGATGTCGAGCGCCAGCTTGAAGTAGCCGCCGGCCGGGTTCTGCATGTCGATGGTCTGCGGCGCCATCGCGATGATCAGGCCCGATCCGATCTTGGCCCGCAGGGCGCGCAGCGCCTGCGCCATGTACGTCGGGTTGAGTCCGTTCTCCAGGTCGATGTCGATCCCGTCGAAGCCGTACCTGGCGATCAGCGCGGCGGCCGTGTCGGCGAACGCGGTGGCTGAGGCGGCGTTGTTCACTGTGACCCGGCCGGTCTCGCCGCCGACGGAGAGGATCACCCGCTTATCCCGGCTGTGCAGGGTGCGGACGTCGGCGGTGAAGTCCGCGTCGGTGTAGCCACCGAGCGAGGCGGCCAGTCCGGGGTCGACGCCGAAGGTGAGCGCGCCGGGCGTCGAGGTGGCCTCGGCGAAGGCGACCGCCACCAGGTCGTACTCGGTGGGGACGTCGCGCAGCCGCAGCTCGACCGCGGGGTTGTCGAAGTTGTGCCAGTACCCGGTGAGCAGGTGCTTCGGCAACCCACCGGTGGGTGGGTCGGTCGGCGGTGGGGTGGTCGGCGGAGGCGTCGTCGGCGGAGGCGTGGTGGGTGGGGGCGTGGTGGGTGGGGGCGTGGTGGGTGGAGTGCCGCCGCCGCAGGACACGCCGTTGAGCTGGCAGCCGCTCGGCGAACCGGAGCCGCTGGCCAGGAAGCCGAAGGAGACCGACGCGCCCGGGGCGACGGTGCCGTTCCAGGACCTGTTGGTGAAGGTGTGCCGCTGGCCGGTGGAGCTGAGCAACGCGTCCCAGTAGCTGCCGAGGGTGGTGCCGGACGGCAGGTCGAAGGTCAGGTTCCAGCCGTTGATGGTCGAGCTGCCGCCGTTGGTGATCGTGTACTTCCCCTCCCAGCCCGAGCCCCAGTCGGCGGTCTTGACGAAGCTGGCGGTGGCGCCGGCGGCATAAGCGGGCAGCGCCACCCAGGCCGCGCCGAGGGTGGCCGCGAGGGCGGCGACGAGGGACAGGACAAGGGATCTGGAGCGTTTCATGCGACCCTCCGGGCCCGGACGGGCATTTATGGACGTCAACGTTGCCGCTAATTATTAAGACAGTTAACTGTTTCTGTCCAGAGCACCCGTCGGAGAGGCCTGCGGGCGGCGGAGCACCGCCTGCTCAACTGCCGACCACACGCTCGTGGTGACCAGGTAGATCACCGCGGCGAGCGGCAGCACCAGCGCCACCAGCACCGTCGTGAACGGCAGCAGAGGCAGCAGCCGGCCGAGCGTGGCCGCCCCCGGCCCCTCGGTCGGCGTACCGGCCACAGTGCCCACCGCCGCCGACGCCCGCCGGGCCCGCCGCGACGACCACCAGGCCACCGCCAGCAACACCACCAGCAGTACGCCGAACAGCGGTCCGGCAGCACCGGCCAGCCCGTCGCTGAGATGGTGACCCAGCGGCACGCCGGCCAACCGCTCGTCCAGCAGCCCGGTGCCGCCCTCGCTGGTGCTGAACAACCGGTACAGCACCAGCAGGAACGGCGCCTGGATGAGCAGCGGCAGGCAGCCGGTGACCGGGTTCGCGCCGGCCTCGCGGTACAACGTGAAAACCTCGCGCTGAAGCGTCGCGGGGTCGTCCGCGTACCGCTGCTGAAGCTCACGCACCTGCGGGGCGAGCGCCGCGCGGCGCCGCTCACCGCGGACCTGCGCGACGGTCAGCGGCGAGATCAGCAGCCGGACGGCGATGGTGAAAAGCACGATGGCGGCGGCTGTCGCTCCGCCGCCGGCCAGTGGTTCGAGCAGCTCGGTGAGCCAGTTCAGCGCGCTGCCGGCAGCGGCGACAGCGTCGTGCAGTGGTGCGAAGGCAAGCATGGGAAACCCCTCGGTCCGATTCCGGTGAGGCCCTCCCCCGGGCGGCGTCCGCCCAGCAAGGGGGGCCGGTGACGGCGGGATCGGCCGCGCGGCGGCGAGGCGCTACGCGGCCGAGGGGTGCCCCGGAGCACGGGGACGAGGTCGACCCGCCGCATCCGGGTCGATCTGGCGGGGCATTCGGCGACTGCGGGAGCGGGCCCGCAGGCCGGCCGAGCGCGGCCCGGCACCAGGCGCGCCCGCCCGGTCGCGCACCCGGGCCGCGAGCACCACCGCGAGCAGCACCAGGGCGGTCATCGCGGCGCCCGCCAGCAGGTCCACAGGGCGGCCCGCGAGCAGGGTGAGCTGGGCGAACGCGGACATCCACGCGACCCCGACATACCCCAGCAGCACCGGCACGGGCTCAGCATAGGACCCGCTGTCTCGTCACCCGGCCGAATCGGCGGCCCGCCTTCGAGGACGACGTGCCGCCGCCACGTTTCCCGGCATCGCCACGTTGGGTAACCAAGCGAAGGACCGACGCGGACGGACCGCGAACGGCAGAAACGGACGGGTGATGTCGATGACCGGTCAGGTGGCGGACGCGCTGAGCGACAGGGCTGCGGCCACCGGGTTGCTCACCGTGGGTGTCGAGGAGGAGTTCCTGCTCGTCGACCCGCACACCGGGGCCGCGGTCCCGGCCGTGGACCTCGTCATGGAGCAGGTGCCGGCCGAACTTCGCGGGCAGGTGGAGCGGGAGTTCCAGACCAGTCAGATCGAGATCGGCAGCCCGCCCGGCCTGGAGCTCTCGTCGATCCGGCACTCCCTCGGCGTCCTGCGTAAGGCGCTCTCCGACGCCGCCGAGCGGGCCGGCGTACGCCTGCTCGCCATCGGCACCGGCCCGGTCGACGGCCCGGTGCCACCGGTGGTCGACAAGCCACGCTTCGACCGCATGATCGAGCGGTTCCGGCTGCTCGTCCCCGGCCCCGGCAACAACGGCATGCACGTCCACGTCGGGGTGCCCGACCCGGACACCGGCGTGCAGGTGCTCAACCATGTACGGCCGTGGCTGCCGATGCTGCACGCGGTGACCACCAACTCGCCGTTCTCCCGGGGCGAGGACACCGGCTACGCCAGTTGGCGCTCGGTCGAGTGGGAGCGCTGGCCGTCGGTGGCGCCGACCCCGTTCCTGGAGTCGCACGAGCACTACCAGCGGCTGATCCGTCAGTTGATCTCCAGCGGGGTGATGCTCGACGAGGGGATGCTCTACTGGTACGCCCGCCTGTCGGCGAAGTACCCGACCGTCGAGCTGCGGATCGGCGACGTCTGCCCGTCGGTGGACGACGCGGTGCTCGTCGCCGCGCTGGTCCGGGCACTTGTCGCCACCGCCATGGCGGATGTCGAGGCCGGCCGACCGGCGTTGCAGACCGACCACCACCTGCTGGTCGGGGCGCACTGGCGGGCCGCCCATGACGGTCTGGAAGGCGAAGCCGTCGACGTCACGAACGGTGAGCTGCGCCCGGCCTGGGAGCTGTTGGACCGGTTCGTGGAGCGGATGCGGCCGGCGCTGGAGCAGCACGGCGACTGGGCCGAGGTGAACGACCTGCTGGGCGGCTTGCGCCGGCACGGCAGCGGCGCGGCGCGGCAGCGTGCGGTGTTCGAACGCACCGGCCGACTCACCGACGTGGTGCAGGACGTCGCACGGCAGACCCGCGGCTGATCACCGCGTGACAAGATGAGCCCGTGGCGCAACGGCTGATCGTCATCGGCGGGGACGCCGCCGGAATGTCGGCGGCGTCCCAGGCCCGACGCCGCCGTGACCGTGGCGACCTGGAGATCGTGGTCTTCGAGCGGGGCAACTTCACCTCCTACTCGGCGTGCGGCATCCCGTACTGGATCAGCGGCCTGGTGCCCGGCCCCGAGGCGTTGATCGCCCGCGACCCGGAGACGTTCCGCACCGAGTACGCGATGGACGTCCGGATGCGCCACGAGGTCACGGCCATCGACCTGGAGCGCCGCGAGGTCGTGGCCCGGGACCTGACCGGCGGCGGCGAGGTCCGCGAACGCTTCGACGACCTGATGTACGCCACCGGCGCGGTGCCGGTCAAGCCGCAGTGGGCGGTCACCGACGCGGACGGCGTGTTCGGCATGCAGACCCTCGACGACGGTGCTGCGCTACGACACTGGCTGGACGCCGACCCGCAGCCGCGCCGGGCCGTGGTGGTCGGCGGCGGCTACATCGGCGTCGAGATCGCTGAGGCCCTGATCCAACGCGGCCTCTCGGTGACCCTGGTGGAGGCGGGCGAGCAGCCCATGGCGACGGTCGACGCCGACATGGCCGAGCTGGTCACCGAGGCCATGCGGAGCCTCGGCGTCACCATCCGCACCAGCCTGCCGGTGACTGGCCTGGAACAGCGGGACGGCCGGGTCTCCGCGGTGGTCACCGCCGAGGGGCCGATCCCGACCGACGTCGTGGTCCTGGGCCTCGGCGTACGCCCCAACGCGGCGCTCGCCAAGGCCGCCGGGCTGCCCCTCGGACCGACCGGCGCGATCCGGGTGGACCGCCGGATGCGGGTGCCCGAGCACCCCGGCGTCTGGGCGGCCGGTGACTGCGTGGAGACCCTGCACCGGGTCAGCGGGTTGCCGGTTCACGTGCCGCTCGGCACGCACGCCAACAAGCAGGGCCGAGTCGCCGGGATCAACATCGGCGGCGGGTACGCCACCTTCACCGGCGTGATCGGCACGGCTGTCACGAAGGTCTGCGACCTGGAGGTGGGCCGGACCGGCCTGCGCGAACGGGAGGCCACCGCCGCCGGCTTCGAGTTCGTCTCGGTGATCGCCGAGTCGACCAACCGGGCCGGCTACTACCCCGGCGCCCGGCCGATGACGGTCAAGCTGATCGCCGAGCGCCCCAGCGGTCGGTTGCTCGGCGCGCAGATCGTCGGCTGGTCCGAGGCGGCCAAACGGATCGACACACTGGCCGTGGCGTTGTGGAACGGCATGACGGTGGACGATATGACGCAGCTCGACCTGGGCTACGCTCCGCCGTACGCGCCGGTCTGGGATCCGGTGCTCATCGCCGCCCGAAAAGCGGTCGACGCGCTCGCCGCCCTCGACCGTTGACCCGCGCCCGCCGTGGAGGACCACCCCGTGACCCAGACCCCGACCCGGCCGACCGTGCGTCGGCGTCCCACGATGGTGGACGTGGCCCGGCGGGCCGACGTCAGCCTGAAGACGGTCTCCCGGGTCGTGAACGACGAGCCGGTGGGGCAGGAACTGGTCGGCCGGGTGCTGGCCGCCATCGCCGAGCTGGGCTTCCGACGCAACGACATCGCCCGTAACCTGCGCTCCCGGCAGCTCAACGCCACCGTCGGGCTGCTGATCGAGGAGATCGCCAACCCGTTCTACGCGACCATCGCCAGCGTCGCCGCCGAGATCGCGGCCGCGCACGGCACCATGCTGATCACCGCGTCGTCGGAGGAGGACCCGGAGCGGGAACGCGCCCTGCTCCAGGACTTCACCCAACGCCGCGTCGACGGTCTGCTGGTGGTGCCGGCGGGCCTGGACCACTCGTTCCTGCGTCGCGAGGTCGAGCTGGGCATGCCTGTGGTGTTCCTGGACCGGCCGCCGCAAGGGCTGCACGCCGACGCCGTGCTGTTGGACAACCGGGGTGGCAGCCACGCCGGGGTGAGCGCGTTGCTCGACGAGGGGCACCGACGGGTGGGTCTGCTGCTCGGCGCGCCGAGCGTGCCCACCATGCGGGAGCGGCTGGCCGGGGCGCGGTCGGCGCTGGACGCTGCCGGCGTCGAACCGGACGAGTCGCTGATCCGCGAGCGGCTCATCGCGCCAGAGGAGGCCGGCCGAGCGGTCGCCGCGCTGCTCGACCTCCCGGAACCACCCACCGCGTTTTTCTGCGCCAACAACCGGCTCACCGTCGGCGCGCTCCAGGAGCTGCACCGGCGGGGCAGTGACGCCGCGCTTGTCGGTTTCGACGACTTCGAGCTGGCCCACCTGATGCCCCGACCGCTGACTGTCGTCGCCTACGACACGAGAGAGCTGGCCAAGGTGGCCACCGAACGCCTCTTCCAGAGAATCGCCGGAGACGACACACCACCCGACACGACGGTCCTCCCCACCAGGCTCCTAAAACGCGGCCTAACCTGACCCCCTGACCCCCGCGCCCCGCCTGATCCCCGCCTGCTCCCCGCGATCTTGCACTTACTGTTGGCGGCCTGCGCAGGAATGCGCCTTTTGCCGGGACAGAATGTGCAAGATCGCGGGGGTCAGGGCGCGGGGACGGGGGTCAGGGCGTGAGGGCGGGGGTCAGGGCGCGGGGGTCAGGAGGGCTTCGACCTCTGCTTTTGTGGGGGGGTTGGCGCCTCGGCGGGCGCAGGTCAGGGCGGCCACCGTGGCGGCCTGTCGGAGCACCGCACCCCACTGCTGCGGAGTCACCGCGGCGAGCCGGTCAGCCGGGCGGTCGCCGAGCGCGTCGAGGTCGGCCAGTGCGGCCAGCAGGCCACCGGTGAACGAGTCGCCGGCGCCGACGGTGTCGACCACCGTGGTGCGGACCGCCGGCTCCTCGTGCAGCGAGCCGTCGGGCGCGAGCAGCAAGGCGCCGTCCCCGCCCCGGGTCACCACGGCGCAGGACACACCGGCGGTACGCCATTCGGTCATCACGTCGGCCACCGAACGGTCCGGGTAGAGCCAGGCGAGGTCCTCGTCGCTGGCCTTGACCAGGTGCGCGATGCGAACCTGCCGGCGTACCCGCTCCTGCGCCGCCGCCCGGTCGGTGACGATGCTCGGGCGCAGGTTGAGGTCGATGGAGACGGTGAGTCCGTCCCGCTGGTGTTCCCGGGCGAGCAGGCCCTCCAGCGCCTCCGCGCCGGGTGCCAACGCGAGCGCGAGGGACCCGGTGTGCAGCGCGATCGCCGGTGACCCCGCCAGCTCGGGCAACTCCTGCGGCGTCCACTGCCAGTCGGCCGCACCGGCCAGCCGGAACTCGTAGCTGGCCTGCCCGGCGGTGTTCAGAGTGGCCACCGCCACCGACGTGGGCTCCGCGGCGCGTACCGCCCACTCCAGGTCCACCCGGTTGGCGCTCAGATGATCGACGAGTTGCCGACCGTAGTCGTCGTCGGCGAGTCGGGCCAGCAGTCGTACCGGCTGGTCGAGCCGGGCCAGGGTGACGGCGACGTTCGCCGGCGAACCACCCGGGACGGCACGTTGCCCTTCGGCCGTCACGACCAGGTCGATCAGCGCCTCACCCGCGACGACGATCACGCGGTCACCTCGCCCGGTGCGAGCGGGCCGGGGCCGCCGAGCCCGTCGGCCCCGCGGGACAGCAGTACCGCCTGGTAGGCGTGGTAGACGTCCGGCCGGCCATGCCAGACCGTGTCGGCGGGCAGGTTCTGCGCGTCCAACTCGTGCCGCCATCCGGTCTGGTCGATGAGAGTGCGGCGGGCGTACGCCCAGAAGACCCGGTACCAGTCGAGGTAGACCGCGTCCCCGGTACGGCGACGAAGGGTGATCGCCGCGCCGATGGCCTCGGCGAGAACCCAGTGCATTCGGGAGCGCACCACCGGCTGGTCGTCCCAGTCGATGGTGTAGACGAAGCCGTCCGCCCCGTCGACCGCCCAGCCGCGACGCACGGCGGCGGCGAACAGGGCACGGGCGTCGGCGAGCAGCCAGCGGGGTGGCTGCGGCAGCACCGCCTCCAACTCCAGCAGCAGCCGGGCCCACTCCAGCCAGTGCCCGATCGTGGAGCCGTACGGCCGGAACGGGTCGGCGGGCTGGTCCCGGTTGTAGTCGGGCAGCGGCGTCCAGTCGGTGGTGAAGTGCTCGGGGAGCCGCCAGTCGTGTCGGGCCGCCTCACCGTGCACGAGGTGGGTGGCGATCCGCAGGGCCCGGTCGGCCCAACTCGCGTCACCGGTGGCGGCGGTAGCGCCGAGGAACGCCTCGACCATGTGCATGCTGCTGTTGGCGCCCCGGTAGTCCTCGGTGACCGTCCAGTCCCGGTTCCACGATTCGCGGACAGCACCGGCGTCGTCGTCCCAGAACCGGTCCCGCACGACGGCCAGCACGTCGGCGAGCAGCCGGTCCGCGCCGGGGCGTCCGGCGCGCGCGGCGCTGGAGGCGGCGAGCAGCACGAACGCGTGGTCGTAGCCGGCCTTGCGGTCGTTGACGGGTGCTCCCTGCTGGTCCACCGCGCCGAACCAGCCGCCGTACCGGTCGTCACGCAGCAGCGTGCTGAGCGCGGCGATCCCGTGGTCGACCAGGGCGGCGGCGTCCGGGTCGCCGTTGCGGTGGGCGAGGGCGGCCACGTGGGTCATCCGGCAGGTGATCCAGGTGTGGATGGGTTCTCCGCGATCCGGGGTGCGGTCGTCGGTGAGCCACCAGAAGCCGCCCTCGGGCCGAAGCGAGCGGCGGGCGGTGTCGAGCAGCGTCCGGGTCTGGTCGACGAGGAACTCGTCCAGCTCGGGCAGGTCTGGTGACCCCGGCGGGGCAGGGGTCGTTGCGGCGTCGGATCGGGGCACGTCGGTCATTTCAGCTGGTCACCGTGGGGTAGGAAAGGGACATACGGCCAGGATCGGCGAACGGACCGGGTCCGCGCCGCAAAACTGCCAACGGTACGCCACGAAGCGACTGGCCAGGGTCGGCGCGCAGCTAGAGGGTTTTCCTCCTATTTGACCGTTGACATCGTTGTCACCGTTCAACCCTGCTCCGGCAGCCGGCCGACTGTCAATTCCGGCTGCGTCACACCGACCCGGAGCGGCTCCGCTCAGTAGTAGTCGTCGATCGGCTGGCGTGCTTCGTCGAACAGCGCCGGCCCCTCGTAGCGGACCGGGGGCAGCGGCGGGGTGGCCGGCTTGACCTCCTCGAACTGCTCGGTGGACAGCGCGTAGACCACCCGCCCGAGGCCGGACCGATCGATTGCCGTCGCGCACATCGCGCAGGGCTGACAACTGGTGAACATGGTGGTGCCGGCGGCCACCTCGGGAGAGAGTTCCCGAGCCGCCCAGCGGGCCAGCTTCAACTCCGGATGGGCGCTGATGTCCGCGTCGGAGACCACGGTGTTGTGGTCCTCGATCAGGACGACGCCGGCCGCGTCGACAAGCAACGAGCCGAACGGCCGTTCGCCGGAAGCCCCCGCCCGCCTGGCGATGTCGACGGCATGGCGGAGAAACTTCTCGTCGTCGGGGGTCATCCGTCCTCCTGGGTTCTGTGATGTGCGGCCACTGCCGCAAGGGTCCGCCAGGCGCGTTCGGGCTGGCGAATCTCGGTCAGGTCGCCGTTGAACGGGTCCAGCACCACCGTCTCCGCGCCGAGCACGCGAAGCTGGTCCAGGTCGGCGACGATCTGGTCGATGGTGCCGACACCGGCCAGCCGGTCCGGGTCGGTGATCGGTTCCCGGGTCTCCTGAAGCGCGATCCGCGGCACCAACGCGGGCACCGGGCGACCCAGCTCGCCGGCGATGTCCGTCAGTCGTCCGACCGCCTCGGCCAGCCGTCCCGGTGTGACCCGCAGCGGGTGCCAGGCGTCACCGAGCAGTACCGCGCGGCGCATGCCGGCCTCGCTGTTGCCACCGACCCAGATCGGGATCGCTGCCGTGTCGTAGTCGTCGGTGTCCTGCCAGGCCGCGCGCATCGTGTGCAGGTACTCGTCCGTCAGCGCACCGCGCTGCCGGAACGGCACGCCGAGCGCCTCGAACTCCTGCCGGGCCCAGCCGACGCCGACACCGAGGACGAGCCGGCCGTCGCTGAGCCGGTTGAGGTTCGCCGCCATCCGGGCGGTGAGCAGCGGGTGCCGGTACGGGACGATGAGCACCGTGGTGCCCAGCCGAACCCGGCTGGTCACCCCGGCCAGCCAGGACAGCGTGGTGAACGGCTCGTAGAACGGCGCCGGATACTGCTCGGCCACGTCCGGGGTCACCGCGATGTGATCGGAGACCATCAACAGGTCGAAGCCGAGACCCTCCACCGTCTGCGCCCACCGACGCAGCACGTCGGGGTCGGTGCCCGGGGCGAAGTTCGGTACGTTCACACCAATCTGCACCCGTCCACGCTAGTCACTGTGGACCGGTGTGTGAACGCCGCAGCCCGGCTGAGTCACCTGGCAGCCGCCGCGGATTGCCGCACGACTCAGGAGCGCCGGATGGATCTGCCCGAAGGACTCGACTGGGTACGAGGATCACCGGCCGGTCGCGCCTGGCTGGCCGCACTCCCGACGTGGCTGAACGAGTGCGCCGAGCGCTGGTCGCTGCGGGTCGGGCCGCCCTTCCGGCAGACGTACGCGTCACTGGCGCTCCCCGCCCACCTGCCCGATGGCACCGCTGTGGTGCTGAAACTCCAGTATCCCGACGAGGAGAGCCGGCACGAGGCCGACGCGTTGGCGCTCTGGGACGGCGTCGCGGCGGTCCGTCTGCTCGCCCACGACCCCGGGCGGCGTGCCCTGCTGCTCGAACGCTGCCAGCCCGGCACTCCCCTGCACGACCTTGCGCCGGACCGGGCGCTGGACGTGGTGGTCGGACTGCTCCCCCGGCTCTGGCGACCAGCCGACACGCCGTTCACCCCGCTCGCACGGGAGGCCGCCGGCTGGATCGACCGGATGCCCCGGGCCTGGGAGCGGGCCGGCCGACCGCACGAGCGACGACTGCTGGATGCGGCGCTCGACCTGCTCAGCGGACTGGCGTCGAGCCAGGGCGAGCAGGTGCTGGTCAACCAGGACCTGCACGCCGGCAACATCCTCGCCGCCAACGCGCTCGGCGGCGACGCGCTCGCCGGCGATCGAGGGCCGTGGCTGGCGATCGACCCGAAGCCGCTGACCGGGGAACGGGAGTTCTCGGTCGTGCCGATGGTGCGCGGCCCGGAGTTGGGCCACTCACCGGCCGCCGTCCGGCATCGACTGGACCGGCTCAGCACCGACCTGGGACTGGACCGGGAACGGGTCCGAGGCTGGACGATCGGACACACCCTGTCCTGGGGCCTCGCCGACAAGGCGGTCTTCCCCGAGAAGATCGAGGTGGTCCGCTGGCTGCTCGACAAGGACTGAGTTCCAGCAGCGCTCGGGCTTTCCGCACCCGCCCCAACTCCCGCGATCTTGCACTTTCTGTCCCGACACAGCGCGCGTATCCACCCATACCGACAACACAAACCGCAAGATCGGCGGGCGCGGGGCGGGGGGTGCGGGTGCGGGGTGCGGGGGTGCCGGCGCGGGTGCGGGGTGCGGGGTGCGGGGTGCGGGGTGGCCCGGGTGGGTGGGCTGGCAGGTGCGGCACCAGTACAGGTTGCGGCCGGCCAGTTCGCCGCGACTGACCTCGGTGCCGCAGACGTGGCAGGGTGCTCCCGGGCGGCGGTAGACGTACACCTCGCCGCCGTGCCGGTCCACGCGCGCAGGCCGGCCCATGGCCTCTGGCAGGTGCGCGTCGCGGACCGTGTCGATCCGACCGTGCTCGACAGCGAGCCGCATCAAGCCGACCAGGTCGGCCCAGAGCGCGTCCCAGCCGGTAGTGGTCAACTGTCGACCCGGCATCGTGGGCGGCAGCCCCGCCCGGAACAGCGCCTCGGTCACGAAGATCAGACCGGTGCCGGCCACCACCGACTGGTCCAGCAGCAGAGCAGCGAGAGGGGTGGGGCTACGGGCGATCCGGGCGTACGCCCGCTCCGGGTCGGCGGCGGCACGCAACGGATCCGGCCCGAGACGGTCCCGCAGCGCGGCCACCTCGGGTGGGGTGAGCAGCTCACAGGCCGTAGGCCCGCGCAGGTCGAGCCAGTGCCGGTCGCTGGCCAGCCGGAGTCGCACCTGCCCGACCGGCTCCGGCGGCTCCCCCGGCCCGTCGGTGAACTTGCCATACAACCCGAGGTGTACGTGCAACGTCAGCTCGCCGGCGTAGTGGTGCAGCAGGTGTTTCCCGTACGCTTCGGTGCCCTCCAGCACTGTCCCGGAGAGCCGGGCGGCACCCTCGGCGAAGCGGCCCTGCGGGCTGGCGGCGAGCAGCTTGTCCCCGGCGAACAGCTCGGCGTGCCGGGCCGCCAGGCGATGGATCGAGTGTCCCTCTGGCACAGGTGCCAAGGATAGCCAGCCCCGCCCGACCGGCCCGCGCGCTGATCCGCACCGGGCCCGCCGCCGCCTCGACCGACCCGGTCCCCGTCGCGTTGATCAACTCGGGTTTCCGGAAATCGGGGTGTCCACGGAGGCGGGAAACCGCGACTTCCGGGAAACCGAGTCGATCAAGGCCGAGCCGAGGCTGGTCCAGGCCAGGCGGGGAGGCCGGCCGAGGCCGGTCTTGGCGGCCGTACCCAGGATTGGTGTCAGGAAACGCCCAGGTGGGTAGTTGAGAGCCGACACCGCGTGGGTGCCACCCTTTCCGTCGGCCACCACGCATTCATCAGGAGGTGTGTAGTGGTCAGGATTCCTTCGCTGTCCCGCCGGTCCGAGCCGGCACCGACGCGGGACGAGAACCTCGACGGCCAAGTGGACGGCCGCGACACCCCGGTCACCGAGACCGCCCAGTCCGACGACAGCGTCGGCCGCCCGGTGGTCACCGACCGGGACGCCGACCAGACGACGTACCGCAGCGCCGGCACGACCGACGGCCAGACCAGTGAGGCCGAGCGGCGGGCCAACGAGCGTGCGGCGGTGGCCCGAGCCGCCACCGGTCGACCGGCGGAGGTCGACTCCCGGGGCACCGCCCACCCGGTCGCGCCCGAGCCGTCGAACGGCACGGCCCGCCCGGTCGCGCCGGAGCCCGTGAACGGCACGACCCGCCCGGTCACGCCGGAGCCCCGCACCGGCACCACCAGCAAGGTGGAGACCGGGGCCCGGCCCGCCGTCGTCCCGGCCACGGCGCGCACCGCCGAGCGGGACGCCGACCTCGACAGCACCACCCGTCGGCCCGACACCACCGACCGGGTCACGGCCGACAGTGCCGTCACGGACCGGACCACCACGGACCGCACTGTCGACCCGACCCCGGGCGCGACCACGCCTGAGCCGCCGGTGACGCGTGGCCCGAAGCCGCGGGCCAGTCTGCTCGCCACCCTCGGCCTGATCGTCTCGGTCGTCGGTGCGACGTTCGTGCTGACCGGCACCTTGGCCGGGTACGGCATCGGGCTCGGCGCGTTCGGCGCGGTGCTGTCGGTGCTCGGCCTGATGGCAACCCGCCGCCGGCACGTCGCCGGCAAGACCGACGCGCTCTTCGGCGTGCTGATCGGTCTGGCCGCGGTCGTGATCGGGGTGCTCGCGATGACCGGCCAGTTCGACTGGCCGACCACCGACGGCGACTGGGTGCAGCGCTTCCGTGAGTGGCTTGACTCACAGTTTGTCGATCGTTTCTAGCGGGCACTGTTCCGCTCGCCGGTGATGCACCGGCGAGCAGCCGGCGGTTCGCCGGCAACCCGATCAGTCCGGTGGTTCACCGGCCGGGAGACACCCTTTCAGGGGCGGCGGTTCGCCGCCCCTGAAGTGTTTCCGGGGTTCGACGTCTCCGGTCCAGATCGCCGGAGGATTCGCGCGTCACCCGGCGATCCCCCACCCCACACTGCCGGGCGAACCATGTACGCCAGCCTTTGCTCTGCTGCCCTATATGCGCCAGGGGGTCGGGGCCAGGTGTCCGATGAGTGGCGCCGGGAAGTGGTGGCGGATTCCGCTACTCGCCGGTGAGGGCGACGCCGTCTGGTGGCGCACATAAGGCAGCAGAGCAAAGGCTGCGAACCAGCCTCCCGGCCCTGCCTCTGAGCTCTGCCTGCCGGATCTCGGCTCCGACGCAACGAATCGCCTCGGAGGTCTCACCACACGCAACGGATCTACGCCCTGCGCAACTCCTGGCGGTGGATCCTGCCGCTCACGCCGCATACCGTTGAGCAACGGCGCCAGCCCGTGGGCCACGGTGGCCGGGCGCGCCCGACCCCTGGGAGCAGGACAATGACGATGGACGCCACCAGCCAGCGCCTGTTGATGTGCCGGCCGACGTACTTCGCCGTCGACTACGCGATCAACCCCTGGATGGACCCGAACGCGCCGGTCGACGCCGCGCTGGCCGTCCGGCAGTGGGAGCAGCTGCGCCAGACGTACCTTGACCTGGGCCACACCGTCGAGGAGATCACTCCGGTGCCCGGCCTGCCCGACATGGTCTTCGCCGCCAACGGCGGCACCGTGATCGACGGCAAGGCGATGGCCGTGCAGTTCCGGGACCCGCAGCGCGCCGACGAGGCGCCGGCGTTCCGGGCCTGGTTCGAGGCCGCCGGCTTCGAGATGTACGACCCGAAGCACGTCAACGAGGGCGAGGGTGACGTCCTGCTGGCCGGTGACCACCTGCTGGCCGGCACCGGCTTCCGTACGGCGCACGCCGCGCACGCCCAGCTGCAGGAGGTCTTCGGCTACCCGGTGATCACCATGCAACTGGTCGACCCGCGCTTCTACCACCTGGACACCGCGTTGACAGTGCTCGACGAGCGGACCGTGGCGTACCTGCCGGAGGCGTTCTCCCCGGGCAGCCAGGCTGTGCTGCGCCGGCTCTTCCCCGACGCGGTGCACGCCACCATGGCCGACGCCGAGGTGCTGGGGTTGAACGCGGTCAGCGACGGGCGGCACGTTGTGCTGCCCGCGCAGGCCACCGACCTGGCCGCCAAGCTGCGCGACCGGGGCTACGAAACCATCGGGGTCGACCTGTCCGAGCTACGTAAGGCCGGCGGCGGACCGAAGTGCTGCACGCTGCGACTCCGTCAGGGAAAGGCAAGCAAGTGATCGTGGATGACAAGCTGCGTACGCCGGGAGCGGTCCGGGACGCCGAGCGCTGGACCGCGCACAACTACCACCCCCTGCCGGTGGTGATCTCGTCCGCCGAGGGCGCCTGGCTCACCGACGTTGACGGCCGCCGCTACCTGGACTGCCTGGCCGGCTACTCCGCGCTGAACTTCGGTCACCGGCACCCGCAGTTGATCGCCGCCGCGCACGCCCAACTGGACCGGCTGACGCTGACCAGCCGTGCGTTCATCCACGACCAGTTCGCCGACTTCTGCCGGGAGCTGGCGGAGCTGTGCGGCAAGGACCTCGTGCTGCCGATGAACACCGGCGCCGAGGCGGTGGAGACCGGGATCAAGGTGGCTCGCAAGTGGGGCTACCAGGTCAAGGGCGTGCCCGCCGGCCAGGCCAACATCGTGGTCGCCGAGGGCAACTTCCACGGCCGGACCACCACCATCGTGAGCTTCTCCACAGACGAGGACGCCCGCGCCGACTTCGGGCCGTACACCCCGGGGTTCACTGTCGTGCCGTACGGCGACCTGGCGGCGCTGACCGCCGCGATCGACGAGAACACAGTGGCCGTGCTGCTGGAGCCGATCCAGGGTGAGCAGGGTGTGGTGGTGCCGCCGGAGGGCTACCTGCCGGGCGTGCGCCAGGTCTGCACCGAGCGCAACGTGCTGTTCATCGCCGACGAGATCCAGTCGGGTCTGGGGCGTACCGGCGCGACCTTCGCCTGTGACCACGAGGGCGTCGTGCCGGACATGTACCTGCTCGGCAAGGCGCTCGGCGGCGGCATCGTGCCGGTCTCCGCGGTGGCCGCGAACGCCGACGTGCTCGGGGTGCTCAAGCCCGGCCAGCACGGCTCCACGTTCGGTGGCAACCCACTCGCCTGCGCGGTGGCGATCGAGGTGGTCCGGCTGCTGGCCACCGGCGAGTTCCAGCGCCGTTCGGCCGAGCTGGGTGAGCGGCTGCGGGCCGGCCTGGAAGGGTTGGTCGGCAAGGGTCTGGTCGGGGTACGCGTCCGCGGCCTGTGGGCCGGGCTGGACATCGACCCGGCGCTGATGAGCGGTCGGGAGGCGTGTGAGCGGCTCGCCGAGCGCGGAGTCCTCGCCAAGGACACCCACGGCTCCACGATCCGGCTCGCCCCACCCCTGGTCATCACCGAAGCGGAGATCGACCTCGCAATCGACGCCCTCGCCGAGGTCCTGGCCCCGTAACCCCTGCGTGGGGGTGTTGTTTTTTTTTGAGTGGGGGCGGGGGGGGGGGGGGGGAAGAGTGATAAAAAAAGGGGGGTGTGGGGTGGTGGGGGGGGGGGGCGGCG